>CAWUOA010000268.1:0-4844 GCA_963923225.1 uncultured Planctomycetaceae bacterium | reverse complement strand
TGCAGGTCGGGCACGCTGACGCGGTTCTCGACCGACTTGTAGCCGAAGTCGTCGGTGGCGCCGTGGACGTGGCCGCCGCGGAATCCGCCCCCGGCGAGCAGCAGGCTGAAGGCATGGCGGTTGTGGTCGCGGCCGTCGGCGTTCTCGGTGATCGGCAGGCGGCCGAACTCCCCCGACCACATCACGATCGTCTCGTCGAGCAGACCCCGCTGCTTGAGATCGGCGACGAGGGCGGCGCTCGGCCGGTCGACCTGACCGCAGATCGTGCGCAGGCCGCCGGCGTTGTTGCTGTGGGTGTCCCAGGGCTGGAACGAGGGGTTCAGCGGCGGGAAGACCTGCACGAAGCGGACGCCCGCCTCGACGAGCCGTCGCGCCATCAGGCAGCGGCTGCCGTACCCGGCCGTGACCGGATCGTCGAGGCCGTAGAGCCTGCGGGTGGCATCGCTCTCGCGGGAGAGGTCGAGCATCTCACCCGCCGAGGTCTGCATCCGCGCGGCGAGCGCGAAGTTCTCGATGCGGGCCTCGAGTTCCGACTCGCGCGGGTGCTCGCGGAGGTGCTCGCCGTTGAGCTCGTCGAGGAAGCCACGGGCGCGGGAGCGGACGGCTGCGGCAGCACCGCGCGCGTGCTCAAGGTGGAGCACGGGTGGGCCCTGCGAGGCCAGCTCCGTCCCCTGGTAGACGGCCGGCAGCCAGCCGCTCGACCAGACCATCTTTCCGGAGGTGTTGTAGCCGGCCGGGTCGCGGAGCACGACGTAGGCCGGCAGGTCGCGGTTCTCCGACCCGAGCGCATAGGTGATCCACGATCCCATCGCGGGCCGACCGGCGAACACCTTGCCGGTCTGGAGGGTGTTGAGCGCGAAGGGGTGGTTGTTGTTGTCGGTGTGCATCGAGCGCACGAGGCACAGGTCGTCGGCGACGCCGCCCAGACAGGGGATGACCTCCGACAGTTCCATTCCCGACTGTCCGTGCCGGGAGAACGCGAAGGGGGTCCCGAGCAGCACGTTCTTGTTGCCGAGTTGGAAGGTCTCGACCTCGGCGGGGTGCGGCTGGCCGCTGCGCTTCGAGAGTTCCGGCTTGTGGTCGAAGAGATCCATCTGCGACGGGCCGCCGTTCTGGCAGAGTTGGATCACGGCCTTTGCCCGCGCCGGGAAGTGGCCGGGCCGCGGGGCGAGCGTGGTGACGCCCCGGGAGGGCGCGGGATGGCCGCGACTCTCCTCGGCGACGAGGGCGGCGAGCACGAGACTCCCGAAACTCCCCCCCAAGCGGCCCAAAGCCACGCGGCGGGAGAACGCTTGGAAACCTCCCGGGATCGACCTGTCATTCGACATGGAGAAACTCGTTCGAGGCGAGGAGCATCTGGCAGAAGTCCGCAAGCGCCGCGGCGGATGCCTCGCCGGGCGGGCGCCCCGTGGCGGCATGGTCGGCGGCCTGCGCGGCGAGGAACGCGCAGGCCCGCGCCGCTTCCGCGGCCGACGGCGGGCGGCCGTACGCCAGGCGGTACGCCCGATCGACGGTGGCGGGCGCGTCCGCCGCCCCCGCCTGCCCCACCCGCCCGGCCATCCGCGCGGCCTCGGCGATGACGAACTCCCCGTTGAGCAGGGCGAGCGACTGCAGCGGCGTGGCCGACGTCATCCGCTCGGTGCAGTTGACGGCCATGATCGGCGCGTCGAAGAGCTCGAGGAACTTGAGCGGATAGACGCGGCGGGCGAGGAGGTAGAGGCTGCGGCGCGAGGCGCTCGTGGGCGTGGGCTCGGCCTTTGCCTCCGACAGGCCGTCCGCCGGCGTGGTGATCGGCACCGGCGGCCCCCCCGCGGTGCGATCGAGCCCGCCGGAGACAGCGAGGATGGCGTCTCTCACGATCTCCGCCTCGAACCTCCGCAGGTTCATCCGCCACAGGAGGCGGTTGTCGGGGTCGATCCGCTCGGCGACCGCCGCCGGTGACGTGGTGTCGGTGGCGGAGGGGCGTCGCGACGCCTGGCGGTAGGCGCTCGAGAGCATGATCTGGCGGTGGAGGCGCTTGGTGCGAAAGCCCTGCTCGATGAAGTCCCTGGCGAGCCAGTCGAGGAGCTCGGGATGCGTCGGCGGGCTGCCGGAGCGACCGAAATTGCCCGGCGTGGCCACGATCCCCCGACCGAAGTGATGGTGCCAGACACGGTTGACATACACGCGGGCGGTGAGCGGATGGTCGGGAGCGGTGAGCCACTCGGCGAGCGCGAGCCTCCTGCCGCTGGTCTGGCCGCGCGCCCCGGGCGCGGCGACCGCCGCCGCCGGGCCCGCGGCCTGGAGGACCTCCGGGAAGCCCGGCTGCACGAGCACGCCCGCGGCCGCCACGATCCCCCGACGATGGACGCGCGACACCGGCGGCTCGCCGGTGTCGAAGAGGGCGGTGATCCGCCCGTACGATCGCTTCTGCTGCGGCAGCGCCTCGCGCTCGGCCGCCCACGCCGCGAGCGAGACCTGCTCGTCGGCCGTCAGTGCCCCCTCGACGTCCACCGCCGGAAACGCCCCCGTCGCCGCGTCGAGTCCGAGCGCCTCGGCAGCGGCGGCCACGAGCGCCCGCTGCGGCTCCGAACGCTCCGGCCCCGCCACGGCCAGTGCCTCCTTCACGGCGCCGCGGTCCGCCTCCGGCACCCGCGCGAGCCGGGCGTCGAGGAGGCGGCGGGCGGCGGCGGCCCGGGTGTCGTCCTCCTGGCGCTTCCCGGCCGCAAGCCGCTCGTCGATGGCGGCGTTGTGCTCGTCGATCGCCTTCCGTTCCGCGGGCGACACGTCGGCGAGGAATCGCTCCTTGGGGATCTTCCAAGCGTTGACGTTGTAGGCCGGCTCGAAGCAGGCCATGAGGCGGTAGTAGTCGCGCTGCGGCAGCGGGTCGTACTTGTGATTGTGGCAGCGGCAGCAGTCCATCGTCAGGCCGAGGAGCGCCGTCGACACCATCGCCACCGTCTCGTTCACGACCTCGTACCGCTTCTCGACGCCATACTGCGGCTCGTTGGTGTGGTCGTCCACGGTGCGGAGGAAGCCGGTCGCCTCCAGTAGCGAGACCGTCTCCGGCGTGAAGCGGTCCGCCGTCCGCCAGTCGACCAGTTCGTCGCCGGCGAGCTGCTCGACCAGGAAACGATCGAACGGCTTGTCGTCGTTGAACGCCCGGATCACCCAGTCGCGGTACCGCCACATCGCCTCGTTGCTCGAGTAGAGCGTCGCCAGATCGTTGTCGAGCTTGTTGTCGACGTAGCCGGCGGCGTCGAGCCAGTGGCGGCCCCAGCGCTCGCCGTAATGCGGCGAGGCGAGCAGCTCGTCGACGAGGCGCTCGTAGGCATCGGGCCGCGGGTCGGCCACGAAGGCCTCCACCCGCTCGGGCTCGGGGGGCAGGCCCGTGAGATCGAAGGTGGCCCGGCGGGCGAGCGTGCGGCGGTCGGTGTCGGGGGAGAAGGAGAGTCCCTCGGCCTCGAGCCTCGCAAGCAGGAAGGCGTCGATCGGTGTCCGCACCCGCTCCGTCGCCGCCACGGCGGGAAGGGGCGCCTTCCGCGGCGGCTGGAAGGCCCAGGTCGCGCGCTCGGCGGCACCGACGGCCGCCCGCGGCTCGAGCGGCACGACCTGCTCGGAGGCGGCCGCCCCGGACCGCACCCAGCGCCGCAGCACGGCCATGTCCGCGGCCGGCACTTCGGAACCCGGATCACCCGCCGCGTCGGGAGGCATCTGCCCGCGCGCCACGAGGTCGACAAGCAGGCTCGCGCCCGTATCACCGCGCACGATCGCCGGTCCGCTCTCGCCGCCGCGGAGGATCTCGGAGAGCGTCCGCAGGTCGAGTTGTCCTTCGCTGGCATCCTCGCCGTGGCAGCCATGGCAGTGGCGGGCCAGAATGGGGAGCACGTCGGTCTCGAACGACGGTGCCGGTGGCCAACGCGGCTCCCTCACGGTGAGCCGCACGCCGAACCGGGTGGCGTCCCCGTGGTGGGGCGTGGCCGTGCCGTCGGCCGCGGCGTCGACGACGAAGTAGAGGTGATCGTCGGCAGCGACCTCGAGGTCGCGGATCTCGAATCGCCCCCTCTGGGAGGGCGTGCCGAAGTCCGACTCGCCGGAGGCGAGCGGCAGCGGCGTGAAGCCCCGTGACGCGTCGGGCGCGGGGCCGCGCTCGACGTACCACCGCACCCGGGAATTGACCCCGCAGCACGACTGGCCGTGCTCGAACGTGCCCTCGATGTCGAGCCTCCCGGCGACGGGACTGCGCCACGCGATCACGACCGCGTGGTCGGGTCCGGGTGCCAGGAGGATGTCGCCCGGCTCGAACACGAGCCCGAGGTCCTGCCGCTCGGTCACCCGACCGATCGCCGGCGCCAGCGGCTGCGCAACCCGGAACGCCCAGCCGTCGAGGCTGCTCGCGAAGAGCCTCTCGCCCGAGTCCTCGAGCGGGACGTACCTGCCGTCACGGAGCCAGACACGCGACTCGACCGGGCCGGTGGAGGTCGACGTGCGGAGGAAGTGCCAGGTCGGCTCGCCGTGACCGTCGAACGTGGGATTGGCCCGCGCGGCACCGGTGCGGAACTCGTCACCGATCGACCAGGTCAGCGACGCGGTCGTCGCGTCGACGGCCGTGACGGAGGACGCCACGCCTGCGGCCCAAAGGCCGAGCACCGCCGCCACAAGCAACCCCTGGCGGCGCCGCACGCCTCGGCCGGGCCAGATCCCTCCTCGGCGTTGCATCACGACCGCTCCCGCTGCCCTTCGGAACGATGGACACAGAAAATGGTATACCGTCTTCATGGGGTCGTCAAACGGCTCGCTGCCTGGCACTGACTGCATGGTCGGAGCCCCGCGATCCTCAAGGGGACGATGTCCGCCGGCTTTTG
>CAWUOA010000267.1:0-4865 GCA_963923225.1 uncultured Planctomycetaceae bacterium | reverse complement strand
GGCGGCCTCTTGAGCCCGGGGAAAACCTCGGCTTTTCCCCGGGCGCTCGGAGCGGTCGATGGCCATGGATGGCATCGACCGCGGGAAAGCTAGTTCCCGTCGCCGACGTCGCGGACGTACTTGTGGCACTGGATGCACTTCATCGTGACTTCCATCCAGGCAAGCGCCGCGCCGTCGAGGTTCTTCTCCTTGGCCGCCGTGCGCAGCGAGTCGCACGACCGGCGGAACTCCGCGCTGTGGCGGGCGTAGTCGGCCGTCTGCAGCACCTGCCAGCTGGAGGCTTGGCTCGCGAGGGAGAGATCGTGCGCGCCGCGGGCGACGAGGTCGTAGTCGGCCAGCGCCAGCCCCTCGATGACGTGCTGCGCGTGCCCGAGCTTGGCACGCATGAAGACCGCCACGTCGTTGGGCTTGTCGCCGACGGCCGGCTCCTGAGCCGTGCCGTGCCGACCGCCGGAGGAGAACGTCAGGCCGACGATCGCCACCGCCACCCCTGCCGCCGCCAGATGACGCTCGATTCGCTTCATGTCACTGCTCCGTGATGGGGGGCCGCGTGTTTCGGCAGCGGGCGGGATCGCGCCGCGCCGCTTGAAGACCTCGACATCCTTTATCGCCCCGTGTCGGCCCCGGAGACAAGCGGAAAGCGCCCTCGATCGCCGGTATCGGCTGTTTTGGCGCTCGCCGCGGGGGGCTGCTACGATCCGGCCGTCGTTGCGGCGCTCGATCCGTCGCCAATCCGCGTGTCGGGGAGCCCCGATGATCCCCGCTCCGCTCCTCCTGCCCCTCTTCGTCCTCAGTGGCGCCGCGGCGCTCGTCGACGAGATCGCCTGGTTCCAACTGCTCTCCCTCCACGCCGGCGGCACGAGCCGCTCGATGGCGATCGTGCTGGCCACGTTCATGGCCGGCCTGGGGCTGGGGGCGATCGTGGTGCCGCGCCGGCTCGCGGCCCGGCTCCATCCGCTGCGGGCCTGCGCGGCCCTCGAAGTGGGGATCGGTCTCTCCGCGCTCGTCCTCCCCGTGCTCTTTCCCCTCGCCTCCCGCCTCCCCGTGCCGCTCGACTCGGTCGCCTTCGCGCTGCTGCTCCTCGTGCCGACGCTCGCCATGGGGGCCACGCTCCCGCTGGCGGCGCGGGCGCTCGGAAACGGCCGCCGCGCCGCCCGGCAGGTGTCCTGGCTCTACGCCGCCAACACGCTCGGCGGCGTGATCGGCTGCCTGGCCGCGGGCTTCTGGCTCCTGCGCGTCCACGACACCGGCGTCGCGGTGCGCGTGGCGGCGGGTCTCAACGCCCTGGCGGCGGCGTGGGCGCTGCTCCTGGCCGCGGGGAGCGGCGTGCGGAACGACGAGCGAGCCCGGTCTCCGGTGCGTCACCCGCCACTCGACCAATCCCCCTTGGTCGTCGCCTGCCTCTCCGGCGTCACGGCCCTCGCCGCGGAGGTGGTCTGGACGCGTCTCCTCGGCCTCCTCCTCGGGGGCACGACCTACACCTTCTCCCTGATCCTCGCCTGTTTTCTCGTCGGGATCGCCATCGGCGCGGCGCTCGCCGGCGCGCTCTCCCCGCCCCGGCCCTGGCTCGCCTGGTGCCAGGCGGCGCTCGTGCCGGCGATCGCCTTCGGCGCCTGGGCGGCCGGCGTGGGGCTGCCCGCCTGGCCGGTCAATCCACGGCTCGCCGCCACGCCCTGGATCCAGTTGCAGATCGACTTCGTCCGCTGCCTGGTGGTCGTCCTCCCGGCGGCGATCCTCTGGGGAGCGAGCCTGCCGCTCACCGTGGCCGCGGTGGCGCGTGGCGGGGCCGACGCCTCGCGCGCCGCAGGCGCCGTCCTCGCGGCCAATACCTTCGGCGCGGTCGTCGGAAGCCTGCTCGGGGCGCTCGTCCTCCTTCCCGGTGCCGGCAGCCGGGGCACGCAGCAATGGCTCGTGGCCACGGCCGCCTTGTCGGCGATCCTCGCCACGCCGCCGCGCGACTCGCGCACCCCCGCGCCGCTGCGCTTCGCCGCACCGGCCATGGCGCTGGTGATGGCGCTGGTGCTCGTGCCGGCGATCCCGTCGCTCGCGCCGTCGCTCGTCGGCTGGGGCCGGCTCGCGGCGCTCTTCCGCGGCGACCAGTCGGAGTTTCTCGTGGTCCGCGAGGGGGCCGACAGCACGCTCGCCGTCTCGCGCACCCTCGACGGCACGCTCAACTACCACAATGCCGGCAAGGTGCAGGCCTCCGGCGAGCCGCAGGACATGCGCCTGCAGCGGATGCTCGGCCACGTCGTGACGCTGGTGCCGGAATCGCCGCGGCGCGTGCTCGTGATCGGCTGCGGCGCCGGGGTCACGGCGGGGAGCGTGTGCGTCGATCCGGCGGTGGAATCGGAGACGATCTGCGAGATCGAGTCAGAGGTGCCGCGGACGGCGGGGGAGTTCTTCTCGGAGATCAACTCGGGCGTCGTCGGCGACCCGAAGGTGACGGTGCGGATCGACGACGCCCGACATTTCCTCCGCACCACGACCGACACCTTCGACGGCATCACGAGCGATCCCTTCGATCCCTGGGTCCGCGGCGCCGCGAACCTCTACACGAGGGAGTTCTTCGAGCTGGCGCGCCGCCGCCTCGCCCCCGGCGGCGCGATGACGCTCTTCGTGCAGCTCTACGAGGCGGGCACCCCGGCGGTGAAGAGCGAGATCGCCACCTTCCTCGAGGTCTTCCCCGACGCCCTGATCCTCGGCAACACCTCCGGGGGCGAGGGGTACGACCTCGTCCTTCTCGGCACCGTCGGACGCCCGAGGATCGATCTCGACCGCATCGACGCGCGGATCCGCGCTGCCGGCGCCGAGCGGCTGCGGGAGTCGCTCGCGGCGATCGGCTGCGAGAACGCCGCCGACCTCTTCGCCTCCTTCGCCGCCGCCGGCCCCGACCTCGCCTCCTGGCTCGCCGACGCCCAGATCAACCGCGACGCGAACCTGCGTCTGCAGTACCTCGCGGGGCTGGGGGTCAACGCCTACGAGCAGGCCTCGATCTACCGCTCGATCCTCGACGCGGGCGCCTGGCCGGAGGGGGTGTTCACCGGGAGCCCCGCGCGGCTCAACCGTCTCCGCAAGCTGGGCCGGAAGATCCGCTACTGAAGCGGCATGAATCTGCCTCCGCGGGCTCTTTCGGCGCCGCGTCGAGTCATCGTCGCGCGGTCCCGCACTGGCGATCGTCGAGGACGAACCGGCCACGCCTCGTCAACGAGCGGGCCTTCGCTTGCAGGGTTTTCAGCTTGCTGGCAACTCCCCGGTTTCGGCTAGAGTGCCCCCCGCGGTAGGGGACCGCCCCCTTGCCACGAACTCGCTTGCCCGGTCATCCAGGAGTCTCGCGATGTCGACTCGAAAGGGCCTTGCACCGTCGGTCGTCCCCGCAGGCCGAAGCCTCGGGCCCTCGGCGATCCGCACGTCGTTGGCGATCCTCGCCGTCGGCCTCGCCACCTTCGCCGCGCGGGGGCAGGACATCGTCGTCACCGGGGGCGACGTGCAGTCCAACTCCTCCCCCACCTCGGCCGGCTCGCTCTACGTCTCCGGCACGAGCGCCGGCGGAAGCCCCTCGACCTACGACGCCAATGCGACGCTGACGCTCGCCGGAAACCTGGCGGCCCATGACCTCGGCGTCGTCAACGCCAACGCGGACGTGACCGTGGCGGGCTACTCGAACGCCTACTACGGGGGCGTGATCAATCTCAACGCGGGGACGCTCTCGTCCTACCAGTTGCAGGTCGAAGGGGCCGGCTCCCTGAATCAGAGCGGCGGGCACTATTCGGTCCAGAACTTCAACCTCCTCGACCACGCCACGGCGAGCTACGGTCCTGGCGACACCATCGCGTATCAGGCGGTGGTGACGGGAACGAGCACGCTCACCCTGCAGCAGAACATGACCCTGTCGGGATACCTCGAGGTCTTTTCCGGCGGATCGATCGCCCGCGGCTCCGAGACGGTCTCCGCCTACGCGCTCTATCTCGACAACGCCACGATGTCCGTCAGGTCCACGGACGTGTTCGTTTCCTACGGAACGACCTCCGTGTACTCCGGAGCCGAGTTGGACATGGGGGAGGGTTCGACGATCGGAAACGCGTACGTGGCAGGAAAGAACGCCTCCAACGCTCCCTCGACCCTGAACATCAACGGCAACAGCACGGCGGGCAACATCAACGCGTACGGAGGGGCGATCATCAATCTCGCCACGGGCACGCTGACCGCCAATCAGATCGACACGTCCGGAGCGGGGTCCATCGGCCAGAACGGAGGAAACTACGCCCTCGGCTCTCTCTACGTCCGGGACGGGGCCTCGGTCGTCTACGGCGCCGGCGACAGCGTCGCGCAGGTCGTGTCAGTCACCCACGGCGGCACCTTCTCACTCGACAAGGACCTCGTCCTCGGGAACAGCCTGAGTCTCAGCGGCCCGACGGCCTTCGCGACCAATGGCCACAACTACTCCGCCGCGCAGGTTTCGCTCTTGGATCACATGGCCCTGACCTACGGCCCGCTCGACAGCATCACGCAGAGCGTGCTCGTCAGCGGGACCAGCACCCTCACGCTGAACCAGAACCTGAACCTGTCCGGCTATCTCCAGCTCTATGGCGGGGGTTCCGTGGCTCGCTCGAGCGAGACGATCTCCGCGTACGGCTTCGTCGTCGACGACGCGGCGCTCTCCATCACCGCCGCCGACACCTTCACCCCCTACGGTTACAGCTACGTTGGCACCGGCGGCCTCGTGAACACCTCCCAGGGATCGACCCTCGGCTCCGTCTCCGTGTACGGCAAGAACGCCGCGAACGTGCCTTCGACGCTGACGATCAACGGGGACACCACCGCGGGCGGCCTGTACGCCTACTCCGGGGGCGTCATCGATCTCTCGG
>CAWUOA010000266.1:0-4882 GCA_963923225.1 uncultured Planctomycetaceae bacterium | reverse complement strand
CGTGGAGCTTGCGGGCCCCGCGGAGGTTCCCGTTGCCGAAATGATAGAGGGCCACCGCCGCCTGGATGAGCCCCTGGTAAAACTTCCTCGCCTCGCCACGGTATTCGGTCCACAGGTCCTCCCAGACCTCGTGGCTTTCGAAGTATTCGCAGGCGTTGAAGAAGGCGATCCCCTCCAGGTAGCGGGGATCGTAGGCGGGCGCTGCGTCCATGGGAAACGTCCCGGAGACCGACGGATGGGCCGACCGACGAATCGTAGCAGCCCCGCCCCGGGCGGTGGACCGCGGCGGTCGGGCGGCCGGGCCGCGGGCGGGGCCGGCTCGGCCCGGGGCGCCGCCGTGGCCCTCCGGCTCGCCGAACTGTGGCCCGACTCGAGCTGCTCGCTCGACTTCCGCTCCCCTTTCGAGCTGCTCGTGGCGACGATCCTCTCCGCCCAGTGCACCGACCGGCGCGTCAATCTCGTGACGCCCGGTCTGTTCCGTCGCTGGCCGGACGCCGCCGCCCTCGCCGCGGCGCCGGCGACGGAGGTCGAGGAGGCGATCCGCAGCACCGGCTTCTTCCGCGCCAAGGCGAAGAACATCCGGGGCTGCGCCGCGGCGCTCGTCGAACGCCACGGGGGGAGGGTCCCGGAGACGCTCGCCGAGCTCGTCCGCCTCCCCGGCGTGGGGCGGAAGACGGCCAACGTCGTCCTCGGCGTCGCCTTCGGCCGCGCCGAGGGGGTGGTGGTCGACACCCATGTCGGCCGCATCTCCCGCCGGCTCGGCCTCACCCGCCGGTCCGACGCGCCGGGCGCGGAGAAGGACCTCCTCCGTGAGATCCCCCGGGAGCACTGGATCGCCTTCAGCCACCGTCTGATCGATCATGGCCGCGCGGTCTGCCTGGCACGGAAGCCCCGCTGCGGATCGTGCGGACTGTCCGACCTCTGTCCGCGGAAGGGGGTCCCCGGCGGCGGGGATTCACGGGCCGGCCATGGGACTCCGGGCCGCCGACAAGTACAATCCCGCCGGGGCGGATGAACGCGGACCGATTCCTGCAGACCGAATCCTCTTGCCGCACGGGAACCTCCCATGATCCTCTCGGGCCACGAGATCCGGCAGCAGCTCGGCCGCAACATCCACATCGACCCCTTCGACGAGTCCAAGCTCAACCCCAACAGCTACAACCTCTCCCTCCACGACGAGGTGCTCGTCTACGAGGAGGTGGTGCTCGACATGCGGAAGAGCAACCGCGTGCAGCGCGTGCGGATTCCGGAGGAGGGCCTCGTCCTCACCCCGAATCAGCTCTATCTGGGCCGGACGGTCGAGCGCACCGAGACCCACAACTACGTCCCCATGATCGAGGGGCGCAGTTCCATCGGCCGGCTGGGGCTCTTCGTCCATGTCACCGCGGGATTCGGCGACGTCGGCTTCTGCGGCTACTGGACGCTCGAGATGTTCGCCGTGCAGCCGGTGAAGATCTACCCCGGGGTCCAGATCTGCCAGCTGTTCTTCCACCAGATCTGCGGCGACATCACCGAATACGCGAGCGCCAAGTACCAGCACAACCACGACATCCAGCCGAGCCTGTTGTTTCGCGAACTCGACCCCGACGCCGAGGAGGATCCGCAGCTGCGGTTCGCCTTCGGGGCCGAGCGTGGTGCGACTCCGGCACGCGTTCCCAGGAGTTGAACCATGCTCTCGAGAATCCTCGCCTGGACGGCGCTGGCGTTGTCGATCGTCGTCGCCGGCGTGTCGCTGGCCGGTATCTTCGGCGGCTCCGCGCTGGGGGGCCTGGGTCCGACCCTGATCCTCGCCGGCGCCGCCGTCACCGGCGTGGCCGCGATCCTCGCCGCCGTGGTCCTCGTCCTGGGCGCGTTCCAGTCCTGAGTCCGGGGGTTTCGCGGGCCCGGACGCCGCCCTCTCCTCCGCGGCCGCGATCGCGTATCCTGTCGCTGCGCGCGGACGCTCCCGTCGCCGCCCCGGCCGACCGGTGATTCCGCGGCCATTCCCCTGCCCGACACGAAAGGCTCCTGGCGTGCTCCGAAGTCACACCTGCGGCGAATTGCGCTCGACGAACCTCGGCGACTCCGTCGTCCTCTGCGGGTGGATCGACCGCGTCCGCGACCACAAGGGGGTGATCTTCCTCGACCTCCGCGACCGTTGGGGACGGACGCAGGTGGTGATCGGACCGGAGAGCCCGGCCGCGACGCTCGCCGCCGCCCGGGCGGTGCGTCCGGAGTGGGTGGTGCTCGTCCGCGGCCAGGTCGGCTCCCGTCCCGAGGGGACGAAGAACCCCAAGCTCGCCACCGGCGAGATCGAGGTCGTGGCCCGCGAGCTCGAGGTCCTCAACGAGGCCGAGACGCCCGTCTTCCAGCCCGGCGCGACCGAGCTGCCGGGCGAGGAGGTGCGGCTGGCCCACCGCTGGCTCGACCTCCGGCGGCCGGCGATGCAGCACAACCTCTTCCTCCGCCACCGCATCGTGAAGATCATGCGCGACCACTTCGACGAGCTCGGCTTCATCGACGTGGAGACGCCGATGCTCGGCCGGAGCACGCCGGAGGGGGCGCGCGACTACCTCGTCCCCAGCCGCCTCGATCACGGCTCGTTCTTCGCGCTGCCCCAGTCGCCGCAGCTCTACAAGCAGCTGCTGATGATGGCGGGCTTCGACCGGTACGTGCAGGTGGCGAAGTGCTTCCGCGACGAGGACCTGCGCGCCGACCGGCAGCCGGAGTTCACGCAGCTCGACGTGGAGATGTCGTTCGTCACCGCCGACGACGTGATGGGGGTCATCGAGGGGCTCGTCCGCCGCTCGGCGAAGGAGGTCCTCGGCCTCGACGTCCCCCTGCCGCTGCCGCGGCTCTCCTGGGACGAGGCGATGGAACGCTTCGGCCACGACGCCCCCGACCTCCGCTACGGGCTGGAGATCGTCGACCTGGGCGCCGCGGCGTCGCAGAGCGACTTCCGTGTCTTCCAGGGGGCGCTCTCCGGTGGCGGCCGCGTCCGTGGGATCCGCGTGCCGGGCGCCGCGGCGACGTTCTCCCGCAAGGAGCTCGACGACCTCACCGCCGTCGCCGTCGAGGGTGGAGCCAAGGGGCTGGTGTGGCTCAAGGCCGAGGCGGGGGGGGAATGGTCGGGGCCGGTGGCCAAGAACCTCGGGGCCGCCGGGCCCGCGATCCGCGAGAGGCTGGGAGCGCAGCCGGGGGACTTGGCGTTGATCGTCGCCGATTCCTTCGACGTCACCTGCAAGGCGTTGCACATGCTGCGGAAGCGGCTGGGCAGCCAGCTCGGCCTGTACGATCCCTCCGCGATGCACTTTTCCTGGGTCGTCGACTTCCCGATGTTCGCCCGCGACGAGGAGAGCGGCGGCTGGGCGGCGATGCACCACCCCTTCACCGCGCCGCGGGTGGAGGACCGGGCGTTCCTCGAGAGCGATCCGGCCCGCTGCCGGGCCCAGGCGTACGATCTGGTGATCAACGGGTCGGAGGCCGGCGGCGGCACGATCCGGATCCACGACGGCGCCACGCAGGAGAAGGTCTTCTCGCTCCTGGGGATCACCCCCGAGGTGGCCCGGGAACGGTTCGGTTTCCTCCTCGACGCGCTGCGTTCCGGGGCCCCGCCGCACGGCGGCATCGCGCTGGGCATCGACCGCTGGGTGATGCTCTTCGGCAAGCTCGACTCCATCCGCGACGTGATCGCCTTCCCGAAGACGCAGAAGGCCAGCGACCTGATGACCGGCGCTCCGTCCCCGGTCGATCCGAAGCAGCTCGTCGAGCTCGGCGTCCGCACGGTGGTGCCACCACCGAAGGCGTGATCTCCGGGCCGCTCAGACGGCGGCGACGGAGTAGCCCCCGGCGAGCCGCTCGCCCGCCTCGAGGACCCGCCACCCCGCCTCGGGGGCGAACGTCGCCTGCCCTGGCAGCACCGTCGAGGGCTCGATGCACACGGCCCGGCCGTGGGGCGGCGTGAAGAGCACGCAGGACGAGAACACCGGATCCCACTCGGCCGACACCCCGGTGCCGCTCGCCGGGTCGATCACCCGCGCCACGATCTTCCCGCTCCGTTCCCCGTCACCGATCAGGCCGGTGAAGGGGTCGTCGAGCGACACCCCGGCGAGCGCCGTGCGGCCGGGGAAGCCGAGCGCCGGCCGGCCCGCCGCGCCGAACGCCGCGACCGGCCGAGGCGGTCCGACGGGGAGGAGACGCTCCTGAGGCTGCCAAAGCGTCGCGGGAAGGTCGAGCTCGCAAGCGGCCGGGTGGGCCCCCGGCACGACCGGCACGGGATGGTAGGGATGGAGGCCGAGGGCCGCCGGCATGGTGCCGTGGGCCTCGAGGTCGAGGGAGAGATCGAGCCGTCGGGAGTGCAGCGTCCAGGTGGCGGTGAGGGTGAAGTCCGCGGGCCATTCCGCGAGCGAGTCGGGAGCGTCTTCCGCCAGACGGAAGCGGGCGACGAGCCGGTCGGCGTGGCGTTCGACGACGTGCCACGGGCGGTCGTGGACGAGACCGTGGATCGGCCGGCCCTGGCCGTCCCCCTCGGGCAGCGTGAACGACCTGCCCCCGAACTCCATGGATGTGCGGCCGAGCCGACCGGGGAACGGGCAGAGGATCGGGATGCCCCCCGCGCTCGCCCGCCCTTTCCCCTCGGCGAACCCCTCCGGCGCCCAGAGCACGTCGCGCGGACCGAACGGGCCCTCGAGGATGGCACTGGCGCAGGTGCAGCCCCGTCCGGCGAGGATCAGCGCCCGCGCGGCGGAGCCGCGGATGCCGAGCTCGATCGGCGCTGGGAAGGACGTGGGCATGGTCACCTGCCAAGGGATTCAAGAGGCCGTCGTCAGCGTGGCTTGCCGGAAAGCGGCAAGCGACGGCGGCCGCGCGGAGAGGACGACTCGGGGCAGGCCTGGGCGACGAG
>CAWUOA010000265.1:0-4898 GCA_963923225.1 uncultured Planctomycetaceae bacterium | reverse complement strand
GGTACAAGCGGGTCAAGGAGCCGAAGGACCAGATCGAGGACGTGGCACAGTTGTTCCTCGGCGTCCGCATCGGCTGCGCGCAGTGCCACCACCATCCCTTCGAGCGCTGGAGCCAGGACGACTACCACGGCCTGGCCGCCTATTTCTCCCAGGTCGGCCGCCGCCCCACCTCGACGCGCGGCGAGGACCTGATCTTCCACAAGCGCGGGCTGGCCGGCGCCGTGAATCCCAAGACCGGGGCCCGGGTCGCCCCCGCGGCCCTCGGCTTCCCCGAGGGGCCGATCTCCGCCGACGAGGATCCGCGGCTGCGGCTCGGCCAGTGGCTCGTGCGGCCGGACAATCCGTTCTTCGCCAAGGCGCTCGTGAACCGCTACTGGAAGCACTTCTTCGGCCGCGGCCTGGTGGAGCCCGAGGACGATCTGCGCGACACCAACCCCGCGGTGAATCCCGAACTGCTCGAAGGCCTGGCCTCCCACTTCCGCGAGGCCAAGTGGGATCTCAAGGACCTGGTCCGCACGATCGTCCTCTCGCGGACCTACCAGACCAGCGCCGTGCCGCTCCCCGAGAACGCGGACGACCAGCAGCATTTCACCCACTTCCTCCCGCGCCGCCTCCCGGCCGAGGTTCTCCTCGACTCGCTCGACCGGCTCACCGGCGCCTCCACCACCTTCGCGAACCTTCCCCCCGGCACGAAGGCGATCGCACTGCCCGACACGAGCTACAACCGCTCCTCCCCCTTCCTCCAGGTCTTCGGCCGGCCCGACGGCCAGAGCGTCTGCGAGTGCGAGCGGGTGCAGTCGTCGAGCCTGGCCCAGAGCCTCCACCTCCTCTCGGCCGCCGACATCAAGGGGAAGCTCGCCACCGAAGGGGGCCGGGCCGACCGGCTCTCGAAGTCGGCCGACGACGCCGCCGCGGTGCGCGAGATCTTCCTGGCCGCCTTCGCCCGGCTTCCGTCGGAGGCCGAGACGATCCAGGCCCGGGCCGTGATCGCCGAGCCGCGCACGAGCGCCGAGGGGCAAGCGCTGCCTGAGCCGCAGGCCCGGCGCGAGAACCTCGAGGACCTCCTCTGGGCGCTGGCCAGTTCGAAGGAGTTCCTGTTCAACCACTGACCACCGACGCGCGTCGTCGGGCCGGCGATCCGCGCTCGTCGATGCGGCACCGAGCCGAGCCCGAGCGTCGTCCGTCCAGCCCGCCCCCCGGGGATGCCTTTCATGAATGCTTCGAGCCGCTCGTCCGCCCGCGCGACCGCGCTCTCCCGATGCTCGCTCGGGAGCATGCTCGTCCTCTGGCTCTCGGGGGTCGCCCCGGCGCAGTCGGTCTGCCTGCCGCTGCCGCGGCTCCTCACGCTCTCCCCCCCGGGCGCCACGAAGCCGGCGGAGGGGCAGGGGCCGACGACGGTCGAGGTGAAGGTGTCGGGGGAGCAACTCGACGCACGCGATGAAGGGGGCAAGGCGGTGCCGCCGCGGCTCCTCTTCTCCCATCCCGGCATCACGGCGACGCCGGTCCTCTCGGCCGAAGGGACGCCCGAGAAGGACCGCTATCTCGTGTCGATCGCCGCCGACGTCCCCGCCGGCCTCCACGACGCCCGGATGCTCTCGGCCCTCGGTGTCTCCACGCCGCGCGTGTTCACCGTCGGCACGCGGCCCGAGGCGATCCGCACCGAGCCGGCCACGAGCGCGGCCCAGGCCTTCCCGCTCGCCCCGGGCATCGTCACCAGCGCCCAGGCCACCGCGCAGGCGGCCGACCACTACCGGCTCGAGCTGCAGAAGGGGCAGCGCGTGGTCGTCGACTGCGCCGCCCGCGGGATCGAGTCGAAGCTCCGCCCGGTGGTGATCCTCGCCGACTCCAGCGGCGCCGATCTCGTCGCCGAGCGGCGCGGCGGCCTTCTCGACTTCACCGCTCCGGCCGCCGCGGCCTACGTCGTCAAGATCCACGACCTCTCGTTCCAGGGGGGGCCGGAGTTCTTCTACCGGCTCCTCGTCCACGATCTGCCCGCCGGGGCTCCGCTGCCTGCACGGCAGGCGGCGGTCGAGCCGGTGCCGACTTTCTCCTGGCCCCCCGTCGGGCTCGCTCCTCAGGCCGCCGCGAGGGAGAACGAGGCCGAGGCGATCGAGCGCGTCGCGCTGCCGCTCGACGTGACGGGCCGGTTCTTCCCCGCCGCCGACGTCGACTCCTACGAGTTCGCGGCCGAGGCGGGGCAGGTCTGGTGGATCGAGGTCGCGTCGGAGCGGATCGGGGCCCCGACCAATCCGGCGCTGGTCGTGCAGCGTGCCCTGACCGGCGACGCGGGGGCGACGACCTGGGAAGACGTCGTCGAACTCTCCGACATCCCCGCGGCGATCCGCCCCTCGACCAATCACTACGCCTACGACGGCCCTCC
Source organism: uncultured Planctomycetaceae bacterium (assembly GCA_963923225.1). Classification (GTDB taxonomy): domain Bacteria; phylum Planctomycetota; class Planctomycetia; order Pirellulales; family UBA1268; genus QWOP01. The sequence goes on along the minus strand of CAWUOA010000265.1, from coordinate 2,518 downwards.
GTACGAGACCGGCTCGGCCGACTGCCTCGGCAAGCTCGAGATCAAGGAGACGGGCACCTACCGGCTCCAGATCCGCGACCTCTTCGGCGGCACGCGTGACGAGCCCGACGCCCTCTACCGGCTCGTCGTCCGCAAGGCCGAGCCGGAGTTCGCCCTGGTCTGCTGGCCGCTGCACATGGAGTTGCGCAACGGCGACCGGGCCGCGCTCTCCAAGCCCCTGGCCCTCCGCGGCGGCGGCACGGTGAGCCTCGAGGTGGCGGCGCTTCGCCGCGACGGCTTCGACGGCCCGATCGAGCTGGCCGTCGAAGGGCTCCCCGAGGGGGTCAGCGCCACGGGCCTGCGGATCCCCGCCGGGCAGACGCGCGGCCAGATCCTCCTCACCGCCGCCGACACGCCCGCCCAGGGCCTGGCGAGCGTCCGGATCGTCGGCCGCGGCGCCGTCGATGGCCGGGCGATCGAGCGGCCCTGCCGTCTGGCCGGCCACTGCTGGCCGGTGCGCGACGGCTGGGGCGAGATTCCCTTTCCCCGGCTCCTGGCCGACGTGGCCGTCTCGGCCGGCGGCGTCGAGCCCGCGCCGCTGTCGCTCCGTACGACCGGGGCCGGCCTCGCCGCGACGGCGCCGATCGTCGCCAAGGAGGGGGCGACGATCGAGGTGCCGCTCGAGCTGGTGAAGCGCGAGGAGGTGCAGGGGGCGACGTTCCAGATGCGGGTCATCGGCCCCGGCTTCGAGGGGCAGCCCGGCTTCGAACTCGACGTGGCCGCCCCCAAGCCGCTCTCGATCGATCTGGCCAAGCTGAAGGTTCCTGCCGGCGACCATGCCTTCGCGCTCGTCGCCAGCGCCGTCACCAAGCATGCGGGGGTGCCCGCGCCCGGCCAGCAGGCAGCCGCCCCGACCGACATCGCCGAGATTCTCGTCTCGGCCCCGATCCACGTGCGGGTCGAGCCCGCCACCGAGGAGAAGAAGCCATGAGCCACGCTCACCGCCCCTGCTGCCCGGGGCCGTTCCAGCACGGTGCGCTTCCGGCCGGCGCCTGGTCCGGGCAGATGGGCCGCCGGGAACTGCTCCGCATCGGCATGGCCGGCTTCGGCGGGCTTTCGTTGCCGGGGATTCTCCGCGCCCGCGCCGAGGCCCCCGCCGGCGGCGGCAAGGAGCCGACCGCGGTGATCATGGTCTGGCTGCCGGGGGGGCTGTCGCACATCGACAGCTACGACCCCAAGCCCGACATCTCGAGCGAGTACCGCGGCCCCTTTCGCTCGATCCGCACGAAGATCCCCGGGGTCGACTTCACCGAACTGCTCCCCAAGCAGGCTGCGATCGCCGACAAGATCGCCGTGCTGCGCTCGATGCAGCAGACCGCCGGCGGCCATCCGGCGGGCTCCATGCAGATGCTCTCCGGCGATCCCGACACGCGCGACAAGCCGAAGCCGAAGTTCCCCGACTGGATGACCGTCGCCAACTACCTCCGCAGCAAGGAGGGCCACCGGGCCAATCCGCTGCCGCGGTACGTCGGGGTCAATCCGCCGCTGGAATACAACGGCCCGGCCTACCTGGGCGACGCCTACCAGCCCTTCGTGGTCTCGGGCGACCCGAACCAGCCCTCCTTCACCGTGCCGCACGTCGGCACCGCCGCCGGCCGCGACGGCGAGCGCCTCGACCGCCGCGTGGCGCTGCGCCGGCAGTTCGACTCGCTCGAGCGCGCCATCGAGCGGCAGGCCGACTTCCAGGCCCTCGACCAGTTCGAGTCGCAGGCGATGACGCTGCTCACCAACCCCCGCACGCGCGACGCCTTCGACCTCTCCAAGGAGGACGACGCCACCCGCGACCGTTACGGCCGCAACGCCTGGGGCCAGCAGCTCCTCATGTGCCGCCGCCTGGTCGAGGCGGGCGTCGACGTCGTCACCACGCAGCTCGCCGGCCCGTTGTGCGGACGCGTCGGCAACTGGGACGACCACGCCGTGAACCACCACGTCTTCGACGCCCTCCGCTACCGGGCCGACGCCTACGACACGGCGGTCGCGGCCCTGATCTCGGAGATCTACGAGCGCGGCCTCGACCGGCGCGTGCTCGTGGTGGTCACCGGCGAGTTCGGCCGGACGCCGAAGATCGAGTATTCGCCGAGCACCGGCGAAGGGGCGGCGAGCGCTCCGGCCGGCACCAAGCAGCCGGGCCGCGACCACTGGCCGCGGGCCTACTCCAACATCTGGGCCGGCGGCGGCATCCGCACCGGGCAGCTGATCGGCGCCACCGACCGCAAGGGGGAGGACGTCACCGAGCGCCGTTCGACCGCCGGCGACTTCCTGGCGACGATCTACCACCATCTCGGCATCGACGCCCCGCGCGTCACGATCGACGACCTGAACGGCCGCCCCACGCCGGTCGTCGACCACGGCAAGCCGATCGCCGAACTCACCGCCTGACGCCCTCGTTCACTCAGGCTCGCTGCCCGGGGACTCGCGCATGTCCTCGGCGATGTATTTCCCCGACATGGCCACGAAGGGGATCGGCGAGGTGCTCAAG
>CAWUOA010000264.1:0-4920 GCA_963923225.1 uncultured Planctomycetaceae bacterium | reverse complement strand
GCAGCCATCCCGAGAAAGGCACCTGCGCCGTCTTGCCGAGCGACGCGAACACCAACAGCAGCGACACTACCGTGGCCGTCGCGGCGGGCACCAGGCAGGTGCCGTGGGGCCAGTCGGCCCCGAACAGCCGGTCGAAGTCGCCCGAACCCACGGCCCGGTGGATGACGACGCTCGCGGCGAGGATGCCGACGTCGCAGATCCGGTAGGTGGTGAAGGCCCGCATCGCCGCCCGGACGGCGTTGGCCCGCTCGTGGAAGAACCCGATCAGCAACGCCGACGAGATGCCGACGAACTCCCAGCCGGCGAACAGCACGTCGATGCTGTCGGCGAGGACCATGAGGTTCATCCCGGTGCCGAACAGCGCCAGCAACACGAAGAACCGGTTGAAGCCGGGCTCGCGGTGGAGGTATTTCCCGGCGAACGCGTTGACCAGCCAGCACAGTCCGCTCGAGAAACAGACGTAGGGCACCGAGAGGGCGTCGGCGACGAGATTGACGGTCGCTTCGTGGTGGCCGACGGCGAACCAGGTCCCGAGGTGGACGATCTCCGGGGCGAACGCCCGCCGCGCGAGGATCACGAGCGTGGCCACCGCGGCCAGGAAGCCGGTGGCGAAGCCGGTGGCGACGAACCCGGTGACCTGCTTCTCCTGCAGCGGCCTGCCGAGGACGGACGGGAGCCCGACCGCCACCAGCGCCATCGCGGGCGCGACCAGTTGCAGGATCACCAACAGCGGCAAGGGCGAGGACATGGAAGGCATGGCACCGATCACGTGGGGCGCGGGGGCCGGGCCGGCCGCGCCGGCCGACGCTGGGGGCTCCGGCCGGCGGGCATCCGCAGGCCGGCGAGAATCCGTGCGGGGGGGAGGTTGTCGCGGCGGCCGCGGAACCACGATTCGCTCGACGCGGCGACCGCGATCGACTCGTTCTCCGGGTCGTAGTCGACGAAGGTGATGGCGCCGTCGACGCCGACCTGCTCGGCGAGCGCGCCGGTCGCCGGGTCGCAGGCCACCAGCTGGATCCAGCGGTTGGCGACCATCGTCCGCACCGCCGGGAGCCGTTCGAGCACCGCTTTCACACGCTCCACCGGCGCCTCCACCACCATCAGGAGGCGCACCGGCTCGTGGATGTCCACCCCCTGGAACGGCAGGCCGGTGCGCAGGTCGCTGCGATGGCCGTCCATGACCCCGATCAGCCCGGTGATGTTGTGCGGCAGCTTCGTCCCCGCGCCGAACCCGAGCGGATCGACGCGCGAGAAGAGGTAGGCGAGGCTGATGCCCCCGCACACCGGCCCCACCGCCGCGAGCGTCCGCTCGAGGATCCGTCCGTCGGAATCGCTCTCGGGGTCGTAGGAGACCAGGAACGACCGCCGGTCGAGGTACAGGCCCCGGGTCTGCTTCCGGCGCCCCACGATGCACAGCGCGTTGGTGGCATGGCCGTATTCGGGCCGCACCTGCGCCAGATCCGCCGCGCGGGCCTCGACGCGCCGCTGTGCCTCGGCGGTCGACACCCCCAGGGGGATGGCGTCGAAGCGGCGGCAGCGTTCCTGGGCGTCGAGGCTCCCGGCGATGACGCACAGCCTGCGGAACCGCTCGAAGTCGGAGCGGTGCGACGCGGGGACCGCCTCGACGTCGAACCACGAGACCTCGCTCTTGCAGGTGTCGAGCGCGCCGCCGACGAACACGACGTCCGCGGGGATCGCCAGGCCCTCCGCCGCGAGAATCACCCGGACCTCGGGGTGGTTCGCCATCAAGGCGAAGGCCCGGGCGTTGGGCCCCCCCCGGCCGCCCCCGCAGGCGCCGCAGTCGTAGGCGCTCTCGTGGGGATTGTTGAGGCTCGTGGAGCCGTGGCCGACGATCGCCACGAGGCGGGCGAACCGCGTCGTGAGGCCGATGTCCTCGAGGAGGCGGCGGACGATCCCCGCCATCTCGACGACGGAGAACCCGGGGAGCGTGCCGTCGGGGAGGTGGTCGTCGCCGCTGCGGGCGATCTCCAGGCGCGTCGGCACCCTGCGTCCGGCCAGGTCCGCGGCCCGCGCCGTGAGCGCCGCGGTGAGCTGCGGGAACGCGACCCTGGCCACCAGCGGCACCGCCGCGAGCGCTCCCACGATCGAGGTCAGGATGCTCCCCGGGAAGAGCGTCCGGCTACCGTCGGTGATGCCCCCCCGGATCCTCCCCCAGGAGCGGCGGACGGCCCGGCGGACACGGAAGTCGGCCGTGGCGTGGTCGAGGGGCCGCTCCACGACGGTGTGCGCCGGCCGCATCACGATCGGGCACAACGGCACGGTGTGCCAATCGTCGATCCCCTGGAAATACATCGGCACCGAGAAGAACCCCGCCGCGCCGTAGGTCTCGAGATCGGCGGCGATCTCCTCGAGCGCGCGCCTGAACGACTCGCACCGGTCGTCGATGCAGAACACCGCCTGGGCGCTGGGAGTGTCGTCGACCGGGTCGGGGGCGGTCTGCCGGGACGCCACCAGCGCGTCGAGCACGCCGATGCGGTACTGCCGTTCGTACGCCAGGTGGAACAACCGGCGCCGGGAGATCTCGTCGAAGGCGGCGATCCCGTTCTCGAGCTGGCGGATGTCGTTGTCGCCGAGCGCCCGCACCTCCTCCGCGGACAGGCCGAGCAGCTGGCAAACCTGGAAGAGGAGGAACGACCGGGCGACGCTCCCCGGCCCGCGACGGGGGGGATGCCGGTCGCGCAGCTCCGCCCACAGGTCCGCCAGCCGCGATTCGTTCACCGCGGGCGCGGCGACGTCGAAGCCGAGATCCTTGGCCGCCCACTCGACGGCCGCCCGGTCGAGGAGGAGGCGGAGGGCGACGAAATCGATGAGCCGCGCGGGGACGGCGACCACCGGAGCCCGGTCGGGCCGCTCCTCGAGCTGCCTCACCATCGCCGCCCAGCCGCGCAGCGCCAACACCGACTCCGTGACATAGTCCTTCCACGACGACGGCGGCACGCCCAGGGCGCGGAGCTCGTGCCGGATCACGTCGAGGGCCACGCCCCGCGGATCGCCCCCTGCCGCGAACGCCGCGCCGATCGAGCGGAAGCGCTCCGGGAGCACGCGCGCCCATCCGTCGACGGGCCCCCACGGAGACTCGTAGACGGCGGCGGCCGCGGCGAGCAATCCCCGCTCGCGGTCGGGCATCGCCCAGGAGGCGACGCCCTGGTCGAGGAACGCCGCCACGATCTTGATCAGCAGCGGGTGGACCAGCTCGTCGGTGTCGAGCGCCGGCGCCACGGCCACGATCAGGTCGCGGAACCGGCGCGGGGGCTGGCTGGGAATGACGCTCGCCCGCGTGCCGCCGATGGCGGTGACGCAGGCCTCCCACAGCCCGCTGGCCGCGATCCCCTCGGCGGCGACCGGGTCGGGCTCCCCCTCCACGCCGGAAAGGAGCCGCACGCGCGCCTCCGGCGAGACGTCGGGCCGCAGGCGGTCGAAGACGTCCCCCTCGGAGAGCGTCCAGCGGACGGCGGTGTCGTTCTCCAGCCGGATCGGATGGAGCAGCAGGAGCCGGTGGAGCTGGCCGAGCGTGCACAGTCCTCCGGCGATGGGGAGGTCCTCCTCCTCGCCGAGGTCCTCGGCGACGACGGCGTCGATGTCGGCGACGCGGATCCGTCCCGACGCCAGACTCTCCCGATACGCGCTCTCGGGAAGGAACGGCTCCGCCTTGTAGATCCGCGACGCGCGCACCACGGCCTCCTCGAAGCGGAGGTGCTCGAAGCCGCGGAGGGGATTGAGCGCCACGAACGCGTTGATCGGCCCCTGGGGAGGGAGGAGGGCCGCCACGGCGTCGATGATCGCCCCGATCTCGGCTTGTGGGTCCATGGACCGATCGCAGGGAGGATGAATGGATCCGGCCAGGGCGTCACGTGCCGCCCCAGGCCATGCGCGCGTCGGCTCGACGGAGCGAGGCCTGCGACAGGGATGCCGCACACCGCTCCGCCGGTTCAGAGAGCGGCGGGGGGGCCGCGGACGAGCGGGGCCGAGGGGCGCCACGACCCGTGCGGGCGGTGCTCGTGGCAGGCGATGAAGGCGACGGCGGGGGCCTGTCGGCAGAGGGAGAGCGAGGCGACGGAGAGGGTGATCTCGCGATCGTCCTCGTCGTCCTGATCCTCCTCGCACTGCTCGACGAGGCGTCCGGAGTCGTCGCCGGGACGGGCGTCACCCCCCCTGGACAGGGCCGAACCGATCGAGGTGCCCGGCCAGGGGACCTCGAAGCAGGGGGACCGGACACCGGCCAGCACCATGGCCAGCACCGCCGCGACGACGATCGGCGTTCGGGAAAGACCCGGCAGCATGGGGGCCGTCACCAGGCGGTGGCACGAGCGGAGCGGGGAAGCCGCGATGAAAAATGATTCTACGACGGGTGCCGGATTGCTCCAAACCCAAACGGGCTCCGGCAATCCCGTAAGCCGACCGCGCGGCGGCCTTCCATCGGCGATTCCCGACCCGTGCGTCAGGTCCGCGCGGCGCTCGCCCGCTCCGCCACGGCGCGGCCGAGCGCGCCCAGGGCCGCGTGGTCGGCTGCGGAGAGCCGCTGTCCGGTGGCGCGGGCCAGCGCCATCCGGCACCAGCAATCGGCCGCGGCCAGGGTGAAGTCGTCGCCCCGCACGTCGGCCGTGTGCGCGACGGCCAGCACGCTCGCCACGTCGCGCACCGCGCTCGAGAGGGCGCCGATCTCGAGTTGCCGTTCGGCGAGCGCCCGGCCGTGGCGGCGGATCGCCCGGTCGATGGCCGTCGCGGTGCGTCCGAGGACGCGCCGCGCCGCGCGGGCATGGTCGCGAAGTCGCCGGTCGAGCAGCCCGGCATCGCCGCGTGTCCCGGAAAGCCGGCTCACGCGCCACGCGAGCCAGCCGGCGGCGGCCCGCGCCCGGCTTCCTTCGCGGAGGTGGCGGGCGAGCGGATGGCGGCGCGAGA
>CAWUOA010000263.1:0-4920 GCA_963923225.1 uncultured Planctomycetaceae bacterium | reverse complement strand
CCCACCACGCGGATCGTCCCCGACCAGGGCTTCATCCCCTCGGCGGCCGAGAGGACCAGCTGCGCCCGGTTGGTGCGGGCGGGGGCCACGGCGGGTGAGGCGGTGACGCCGGCGGGTAGTCCCTCGGCCTCGATCGACACGTCGCCGGCGAATCCGTCGGCGCGGAACACGAGGACGTCGATCGTCGTCGAGCCGCCCACGTCGACCACCGGCGGGACGACGTTGGCCTTGTTGGCGTCGGCCCGGTTCTGCTCGGCGAGCATCGCCACGACGCGGAAGTCGGGGGCGGGCTTGCGCGCCACCAGCACCCAGGCGCGCTCGGGGGAGGTGCGCGAGTCGGCCTTCAGGTCGCGGACGAGGATCCGGTAGGTGCCGTCGGCCGGCGCCTTGAACTCGAGCGAGGGATCGGAGGAGGGGCGGTCGATCGCCCCGGCGACGAACTCCGCCGGGCCGTCGTCGGCGTAGGCGATCTCCTTGCCCACCGGCTTGCCGTCGGGGCCCGCCGAGACGCTCTCCACCAGGAGGCAGGGATCGGTGGCGTGGCCGAGGCGGTTGGAGATCAGATCGAGGACGAACGTGTCGCCCGCCTTGGCCTCGAAGGAGAACCAGTCGCGGTCGCCACGCGGATGGAAGCGGCCGGCGATCACCGCCGGCAATGTCACCACCTGCGGCGCGGCCTGGTCGTTCGGCTCGGTCTCCACGACCGGCGCCGAGGGGGAGAGGAGCGCCGCGGCCAGCGGCTGTGCGGCGCCGGGGACGTCGCCGAAGAGATCGACGAGATCGGCGGTGGCGTCACGCGGGGCGAGGAGGCGGTGCTCGACGCGCTTGGTGGCCCCCTTGGCCGGGTCGCCGCTACGGGCGTCGACGACGATCTTCTCGAGGCCGGCGGTGCCCTCGGTGGTGGAAAGCCCGGGGAGGCCGGCGGGGGCGGCGCCGGGCAGACCGACGCCGTACACCTCGACCTTCACCGACTCCCCGGCGCGGGCCACCGGCGGGAAGACGAAGTCGACCTGCGGCGCCGTCGAGAGGCCGAGGCGGTAGTGGACGTCGTCGCCGCCGCCGGCGTAGAGGTCGTGGACGCGGACGAGGTAGCGGCCGTCGGCCGGGGCGGTGAAGTCGATGAAGGGATCGTCGTCGTGATGACGGCGGGCGCTGGCCACCACCTTGCCCGAAGGGTCGAGGATCTCGAGGACCGGGGTCATGCGCGAGTCGACGCGCCGGGCCCAGATCTCGGCCCGGACGCGCTGCCCCGCCTTGAGCGGCACGGCGTAGTGGTCGGCCTTGCCGGCGGTGGCCCTCGCGGTGACGGCCGCGTCGACGGGCACCTCGAAGGCCTTGGCCGGCGTCTCGATGTCGCCCGGCTTGGCCACCTCGGCACCGGTGCCGACGACGAACGCCCGGGTGTTGCTCGCGCCGTAGCGGCCCACCGCGACGACGTCGTAGATCCCGGCCGGCACCTCCGGCGCCACGGTGACGACCATCGTCCGCGGGATCGGCTTCGGCTGCGGGTCGTACTCGCCGGGGGGAGTCATCGCGGGGACGGCGCTGATCCCGGGATGGGAGAAGACGAGCCGTTCGAGATCGTCGAGATCCGCGCCCAGGAGGGTGACGGTGACCTGCGACCCCTGCTTGGCGCCGGAGGGTTGCAGGGCCGAAAGGGCCGCCCGGGGGAAGTCGGCGCGGGCCTGGCCTGCGGCGAGGATCGCGACGGCGGCGAGGATCACCCGCGCGTGGAGGAGGCGGGGGGACCGGAGGGACGTCATGGTGGTGCGTTCCGCGGAAGGGGACGGTGTCGCGGGGACCGCGTGCCCTCCGTGGCGTCGCTGCCGGCCGCGTCGGGGGCGGGGCTCGCGGCCCGTCCCCACCTCGGGCTCCCGACGGGGCCTGCCGGACCCGGAGCGGGAGCGGGTCCGAGGATCAGTGGTTGAAGAGGAATTCCTTCGTGTTCAAAAGCGACCAGACCACGTCCTCCCAGGCCGACTGCCGATTGTCGGCATGGCCGTCGAGGTACTTCCGGACCAGCCCCGTCTCCTCGTCCGACGGCGGACGCGAGAACGACACGAGATACAGCTCCGCCACCTTCGCCGCGTCGTCGCGGGCGGTGTCGGCCACGAGTTTCGACGCCCGCCCCTCGCCCCCGAGCTTCCCGAGGATGTCGGCGGAGTTGATGAGGTGGATGCTCTGCGCGAGATTCGCCTCCGAGACGCGCTCGCACTCGCAGGCGCTGTCGCCGTTGGGGCGGCCGAAGACGGTGAGGAAGTAGTTGTTGAAGTTCGGGTCGGGAAGCTGGATCGACTTCGTGCCGCCGAGGACGCCGGCGAACGAGGTCTGCTTGCCGGTCAGCGTGTCGATCGCGTCGAGGGCCACCTCGGCGGGGACGCGCCGCGGGTAGAAGCGCGAGAAGCTCTGCCGGTCCTCGGCGTTGTAGGCGTTGGGCTCGGCGGAGAGCTGGTAGGTGTTCGAGCGGCAGATCGTCCGGATGAGGTGCTTCATGTCGAAGCCGTGCCGGGCGAAGTCGCCGGCCAGCGCCTCGAGCAGCGCCGGATTGGTGGGGGGATTGGTGAGCCGCATGTCGTCCTCCGGCTCCACCAGCCCGCGCGAGAAGAAGTGCTTCCAGTAGCGGTTGACCAGCGACCGGGCGAAGAAGGGGTTCTCCGTCGATGTCATCCAGTCGGCGAGCGCCGCGCGCGGATCGACGTCGGAGGGGATCTCCGCCGGCTTGCCGCCGAGGACCGCCGCCTGGTGGGTCCCCTTGGGGCCGGCCGCCTGGGCGGTGCCGCGGTTGTGGAAGATCTGGTCCTCGCCCGGCTGGGCCCCCTTCTTGCGGCCGATCCGCGAGAAGAACGCCGAGAGGGAGTAGTAGTCCTCGGTGCTCCACTTCTCGAAGGGATGGTGGTGGCAGCGGGCGCACTGGAGACGGAGGCCGAGGAACAGCTGCGAGAGGTCCTCGACCTGCTGGTTGGTGTCGGCGACCTGCCGGAACCAGATCGTGGCCGGATTGCCCGACGCCTCGCCGGAGGCGGTGACGATGTCGCGGACGAACTGGTCGTAGGGCTTGTTCTCCGCGAGGCTCGCCCGGATCCAGTCGTGGAAGGCGTAGCTGCCGTGGCGGTGGAGGGCGTCGTCGGTGCGCTTGTTCCGCAGCACCGCCGACCACTTGTTGGCGAAGGCGTCGGCGTAGTCGGGGCTGTCGAGGAGACGGTCGACGAGCCGGTCGCGCTTGTTCGGGTCGGCGTCGGCGAGGAAGGCCTGCGTCTCCTCGAGCGTGGGGATGCGGCCGGCGATGTCGATCGTCGCCCGGCGGAGGAAGGTGGCGTCGTCGCAACGCGGCGACGGCGGCAGGCCGAGGGCGACGAGGTTGTCGAGGACGAGCTCGTCGATGAAGTTGCGGGCGTAGTCGGCGCGGGCCGGCATGCCGTTGCCGGGGGAATCGAGCGGGATCGAGGTGCGGAACACCGCCACCTGGCTCTGGTAGCGGACCATCAGCGCCGCGTTGCCGCTCCGCGGCGGGCCGTTGCCGCGCTCGGCGGCCGACACCAGCCCGCTCTTCTCGACGCTCACGAGATCCGGCGCGTTGACCTCGAACTGGGCCATCGGCGTGACGTCCTCGCGGGAGCCGTCGGAGAGCAGCGCCGTGACGCGCACCTGCTGCGACTGCCCGGGATGCATGACGCGCTCGGTCGGGAAGACCTCGATGCCCACCACCTTCGGGGCCGCGGGGTCGCCCGGGCGGGCCCCCTCGGCGATCCAGCGGGAAATGAGCCGGTAGGAGGGGGAGCCGGTCTCGATGAGCTTGCCGCCGCCGTGGGGGACGACCGCCGCGGCCTTGAGCAAGAGCAGGCTCTCGTCGGGGGCGGTGACGGAAATCCGCCGGCCGCGGGCCTCCTTCACGAGGTGCTCGTGGTCCTCGGCCGGCTCGAAGCCGAGCAGCGAGAGCTTGAAACCGTTCTGGCCGCCGCTCTTGCCGTGGCAGCCGCCGCCGTTGCAGCCGTACTTGGTGAACACGGGGACGACCCGGCCGAAGAATTCGACCGGCGGGTCGTTGCCGAAGCGCTCGACCACCAGCGGGACGCGGGTCTCGGCGCCGTCGGCGATCTCCGGGATGCCGGAGACGGCGACGACGATCTCCCCCTGCCCGTCGGCGGAGGGAACGACGACGCCCGCAGGGGTGACCGAGGCGAGGGTCGGGGGCTCGACCCGGTAGGTGGCGGCCCGCGTCACGTCGCGGGCATGGCGACCGTCGCCGCCCGGGGCGATGACGCTGGCGATCAGCTGGCGGCGCCCCTCGGTGCCGACGATCCGCACCGGGCCGCCGTCGGTTTCGCCGGTGGAGACCTCGAGGCGGGCGGCGGAGGCGTCGGCCGCGTGGGCGGAGGAGTGGACCGCCGCCGGGCCGAGAACCAAGGCCGTGGCGGCGAGGCGACCGAGAATCGCCCTCCACGCGCGGGAGGCGGCAAGGCAGCGACGAGCGACGGCGGGCGACACGGACGAACCCATGGCTTTCTCCACGACGGCAAACCCCTCACAAGACCGTCCAAGTATCCCCCAAACCGTCGCGGGCCGCAAAGTCGACCGTCGACAACGCGCTCCAAAAACGACGTAAGTGTTAGTGAACAAATGGGTTGTGTTGATTTGCCAACGTTTTTTGTCGGCCGATCACGGGATGTCCGTGTCCGGAATAGCCGCTCGAAGAGGCCTCCCTGGCAGCGCCCATCGGTCCGCACCACTGGCAGACGGGTCCGCAAGGGAGCGCCCGCCATGCGCCGCAGACTCCCGCCACGGTCGCCTGCTACGCTGCGCGTTCCGGCCGGTCGACCGTGTCGCGCGGCCCCCCTCTGGCGGTTGAGCGGTGGAGCGCCCCCTCGCTCCGCCCCCTGTCTCTTATACACATCTGACGCTGCCGACGATACTCCTTGTGTA
>CAWUOA010000262.1:0-4959 GCA_963923225.1 uncultured Planctomycetaceae bacterium | reverse complement strand
TGCATCCCCAGTCGGGCGATGATGCTCACCGGCCGCTCGCTCTTCCACCGCGACGAGCAGCTCGACGGCCAGGACACCTGGCCCGAGGCCTTTTCACGCCTGGGCCGGGCCACGTTCCTCACCGGCAAGTGGCACAACGGCGAGGCTTCGGCGACGCGCTGCTTCCGCGAGGGGAGGAACGTCTTCTTCGGCGGGATGACCGACCAGTGGAACGTGCCGGTGACGTCGTTTTCCGCCGGCGACGGCTCGCCCGGCCTGCCGCCGCCGGCCGTGGCGGCGGGCGTCCATTCGGCGGCCCTCTTCGGCGACGCCGCCGTCGGGTTCCTCGAGCGCGTCGGGGACGAGCCGTTCTTCGCCTGGGTGTCGTTCACGGTGCCGCACGATCCGCGGCAGGCCCCCGACGAGCTCCGCAGCCGCTACGCGGGCCGGGAGCCGCCGCCACCGCCGAACTTCCTCCCCGAGCATCCCTTCGACAACGGTGAACTCGCCGTACGCGACGAGCTGCTCCTCCCCCGGCCGCTCTCGCGTGACGGGGTGTCGCGGGAGATCGCCGACGCCCTGGCCTGCGTCGAGTCGCTCGACGCCCAGGTGGGGCGGATGACCGCCGCGCTCGAGCGCACGGGGAGGCTCGACGACACGATCATCCTCTTCGTCAGCGACCACGGCCTGGCGCTCGGCAGCCACGGCCTCCTCGGCAAGCAGAATCTCTACGAGCACTCGATGCGCGCCCCCGCGATCCTCGCCGGACCGGGCGTGCCGGCGGGGAAACGCGTGCAAACCCTCTGCCACCTCCAGGATCTCGTCGCCACCGCGGGGGATCTCGCCGGCGTGCCGGCGCCTGCCGGGTCGGAGGCGGTGAGCCTCCGGCCGCAGCTGGGCGGCGCGCCGCAGGAGCCCCGGGGCGAACTCCTCCTGGCCTACCGGCACCTGCAGCGGGCGCTGGTGACCCGCGACTGGAAGCTCGTGCGTTATCCCGAGATCGGCCGCGAGCAGCTTTTCGATCTGAGCGCCGATCCCCACGAGCTCCACGACCTCGTCGACGATCCCGCTCAGGCTTCCCGGCTCGTCGATCTCCGAGCGCGGATGGCGCGGAAGATGCGCGAGGCCGACGACCCCCTCGCCGCCGGCGCGGAGTTCTTCGCCCCCGCCGCCCGGCCGGTGCCCCGGCCGCCGAACGTCGTCTTCTTCCTCGCCGACGATCTCGGCACCGGCGACGTCGCCGCGCTGGGGTCGACCTTCGCCGTCACGCCGCACGTCGACGCGCTCTTCGCGCGCGGCACGCGGCTCGCGCGCCACTGGGCCGGCAGCGCCGTCTGCGCGCCGAGCCGCTGCGTCCTCATGACCGGCCTCCATCCGGGCCATGCCGCGGTGCGGAGCAACTCCGAGGTCCAGCCGGAGGGGCAGCGGCCGATGCCCGCGGGGACCGTCACGCTCGCCGGAATCTTCCGCGAGGCGGGGTACGCCACCGGCGGCTTCGGGAAGTGGGGCCTGGGGGCGCCGGGCAGCGCGAGCGATCCGCTCGCCTGCGGGTTCGACCGTTTCTTCGGCTACAACTGCCAGCGCCACGCCCATTCCTTCTATCCGACCTGGCTCCGGGACGGCCGGGAGCGGGTGCCGCTCGACAACGCGGACGTGCCCGTGACGGCGTCGCTCCCCTCCGATCCCCCTCCGACCGCCGCCGATTTCGCCCGCTTCCGCGGCACCGTCTACTCCGCCGATCGGATCGGCGCCGAGGCGCTCGACTTCGTCCGGGCGCACAAGGACGAGCCGTTCTTCCTCTACGTGCCGACGACGCTGCCGCACGTCGCCCTCCAGGTGCCCGCCGACGAGCCGTCGCTCGAGGTCCATCGGCAGCGTTTCGGTGCCGAGACCCCCTATCTCGGCGGCAAGGGCTACGTTCCCTGCGTGGAGCCGGCGGCGACGCTCGCGGCGATGATCACGCGGATGGACCGCGACGTGGGGCGGATCGTGGGCCTGCTCGAGGAGCTGGGGATCGCCGACGACACGATCTTCGTCTTCACCTCCGACAACGGCGCCACCTTTCCCGGCGCCGGCGGCGCGGCCACCGATCGGATGGAGAGCCACGGCGCCTTCCGCGACTGGAAGGGCTCGCCCTACGAAGGGGGCCTGCGCGTGCCGGCGGTGGTCGTGTGGCCGGGGCGGATCGCCGCCGGGGCGTCGATCGACGTCCCCACCGGCTGCGAGGACTGGCTGCCGACGCTCCTCGACCTGGCCGGGATGGGCGATCGCACGCCCGCCGGGCTCGATGGCCAGAGCCTCGCCCCCCTGCTCCTCGGCCGCGAGCCGGAGCCGCCGCCGCGCGTGCTCTACCGCGAGCTCACCGAGCGGCGCTGGCAGGCCGCGCTCGAGCACTCCGCCGCGGGCAGTTGGAAGGCGGTGCGCCGCGCCCGTGGGCCCGACGGCACGGAGGCGGCGCCCACGGAGCTCTACGACCTCGCCGCCGATCCGGGCGAGGCGCACGACCTGGCCGCGGAGCGTTCCGACGTCGTCGCGCGGTTGGAAGGGATCCTCGACCGGGAGCACGTGCCCGACCCCGCGTGGCCGATGCCCTTCGCCGACGCCGCGGCGCTCGCCGCGCGGAACGCGGAGGCGCCGAGGCGGCCCAACGTCGTCTTCATCCTCGCCGACGACCTCGGCTGGACCGACCTCGGCGTGCAGGGGTCGGGCTATTACCGCTCGCCGAACGTCGACCGTCTGGCCGCCGACGGGATGCGGTTCCTCGCCCACCACGCCTGCCCGAACTGCCAGCCGACCCGCGCGGCGCTGATGAGCGGCCAGTACGGCGCGCGCACCGGCGTCTACACGGTGGGGAACATCGACCGCTTCGACTGGCGGAGCCGGCCGCTGCGGCCGGTGGACAACGTCACGAAGCTTCCCCTCGACCGGCGCACGATCGCCGATCTCGTCGGCGGTGCCGGCTACGCCACGGGGATCTTCGGCAAGTGGCACCTCGGCGAGGACGTCGCCCACCATCCCGCCGCGCGCGGCTTCGACGAGGCGATCGTGTCGCACGGCAAGCACTTCGACTTCGAGACGAATCCGCCGGTGGAGGTCCCCCCCGGCACCTACCTGGCCGACTTCCTCGCCGAGAGAGCCTGCGACTTCATCCGCCGCCACGCCGGCGAGCCGTTCTTCCTCTACGTGCCGCACTTCGGCGTCCACGCGCCGCTGGAGGCGAAGGAGGAGATCGTGGCCCGCTTCCGCGATCTGCCGGCGTCGGCAGGCCACCGCGACCCGGTCTACGCCGCGATGATCGCGAGCGTCGACGAGAGCGTGGGGCGGATCCGTGCCTGCCTGGAGGCCGAGGGGATCGCCGACGACACGGTCATCCTGTTCTCGAGCGACAACGGCGGCCGGGGCGGCTACGCGCGGGAGGGTCTCCGTGCCGAGGCCGACGCCACCGACAACGCCCCGCTTCGTTGCGGCAAGGGAAGCCTCTACGAGGGGGGTGTGCGGGTGCCGCTGGTGGTGCACTGGCCGGGGGTGACGCGCGCGGGGTCCACGACCTCCGTCCCCACGATCCATGTCGATCTCTCCGCCACGATCCTGGAGATCGCCGGCGCCGCGCCCGCGGCGGGGCAGCCGCTCGACGGCGCCAGTCTCGTGCCCCTCCTCCGCGACCCGGAGCGGACCGCGGAGCGGCCGCCGGTGTTCCAGCACTTCCCGGGGTATCTCGGCGCCGGTCCGGGGGCCTGGCGCACGACCCCCGGCGGATCGGTGCAGGAAGGGAAGTGGAAATTGATCGAGTTCTTCGAGGATGGCCGGCGCGAACTCTACGACCTCGACGCCGATCCCGGAGAGACGACCGACCTCGCGTCGCGCCTGCCCGATCGGGCGGAAGCGATGCACCGCCTCCTCGGGGAATGGCGCGATCGGGTCGGCGCGCCGATGCCCGAGCGCCGCGACCCCGACGGCGGATGAGCCGGGCACCGGGGAGGAGCACCCGCGCGGGCCGGTGGCCGTCCCCCGCCGACGCCTCCGTGTATACTCCCGCCCCGAAGCGGCGCCGCGCGGCGCCGGGGGGCGGCTTGCGCGAGGGGAGACTCCATGAACGCTGACGGCGGCGCGTCGGGCGGGAAGCCGGACCGGATCGGCTTCGCCCTCTTCTGGGTCTACGTCCTCCTCTACTTCGGCTTCATCGTCGTCGTCGTCTTCCGTCCCGATCTCCTCGCCGCCCGTCCCTTCGGCGGCGTGAACCTGGCGATCACCTGGGGCCTGGGGCTGATCGTCGCGGCGCTGGTGCTGGCGGCCGTGTCGACCGTCACCGGCCGGGCCGACGGCCCCGGCGACCCTCCGCGCCACTGACGCGTTCCTTCCCCGCCGCCTCCCCCGCGTCCGCCCCTCAGGCGTCCCGAGTCACGTATGCTCTACGAATCCTCCCCCGCCGCCATCGCCATCTTCGCAGCGTTCGTCCTCGGCGTGATCGGCCTCTCGCTCTGGCTCGGCCGCAAGAAGCAGTCGGCCCAGGACTACTACGCCGCCCACGGCGAGATCCACTGGTTCGTCAACGGCATCGCCTTCGCGGGTGACTACCTCTCCGCGGCGAGCTTCCTCGGCATCTGCGGGATGATCGCCTTCCACGGCTACGACGGCTTCCTCTACTCGATCGGCTTCCTCGCCGGATGGATCGTGGCGCTGTTCGTGATCGCCGAGCCGATCAAGTCGCTCGGCCGCTTCACCTTCGCCGACGCCCTCGACTCGAAGTTCCACAGCCGCGGCATCAAGCTCGCCGTCGCGGTGTCGACGCTCGTGGTGAGCGTCTTCTACCTCATCCCCCAGATGGTCGGCGCCGGCGATCTCATCGTGCCGCTCCTCGGCCTGCCCCATTCGGCCGGCGTGATCCTCGTCGGCGTGGCGGTGACGCTGATCGTCGTCACCGCGGGGATGGTGTCGACCACCTGGGTGCAGTTCATCAAGGGCTCGCTGCTCGTGTTCTTC
>CAWUOA010000261.1:0-4969 GCA_963923225.1 uncultured Planctomycetaceae bacterium | reverse complement strand
GCCTCGAGCGATTCCTTCCCCTCGGCACGGTGGGCGACCTCCTCGGCGAGTTTCCGGGCGAGGGAGCGCCCCTCGACGATCTTCCACGCCGCTTCGACGGCGGGACGGGCCGTCTCGAAGCTCGGCGTGAACTCCGGCTGGTCCTCGACCCGCCAGGAGAGGTAGCGGTTCCCCTCCATGTCGCGGGACCGGACCGGACGCATGCCCTGGGCCCCCTGGCCGTAGATCATCTCGATCCAATTGAGCTGGCGGACGCCGAACCGGCTGCCCGGATCGGGGATGAACTCGAAGCTCCGCCCCAGGCCGCCGGCCTCGTAGGCCTGGTCGATCGACTGCAGATCGGTACGGGCTCCCTCGAGCCCGTTGAGCTCGGCGATCTTCACCACGTCCGGAGGGGTCGGCGGCGCGATGCCGCGGGCCTCTTCCTTGGCCTGCCACAGCGCGTGGCTCTCGGTGTAGGCGGTAAAGTCCTGGGCGACGCCGTCGAACAGGATGTCGACCTTGGCGTTGGCCTTCTCGCGGGCGATTTGTTCGCGGATCCGCTCCCTCACCGCCTCGAGCGGCTCGTACTCCACCGCCGGCGGCGTGGCCGCGGCGGCGTCGGGGGTGACCGTGGCCGCGGCATCCGCGGGGGCGGCCGGCGCGGGCTCGTCGTTCTTGGCCTCGACCACGACCGGCGCCGTCTCGTCGGCCGGCTTCGCCGGGGCGTCGGTGTCCTGGAAGGAGACGGTGCGGAACGGCGACCGCGAGGTGCTCGCACCGCTTCCTTCCTTCGGTCCCTCGGCGGGCGCGGCCCCTTCGGGAGCGGCGGGGGCCGGCGTTTCGGCTGCGGGAGCGGCGGGCTCCGCAGGGGCGGCAGGCTCCGTGGCCGGCGCGGGAGTCGACTCCGTGGCCGCGGGGGGCGCGGCCTCGGCGGGCGCGGTCGGTGCGGCGGGCTTCTCTTCGCCAGGCTTCTCCTCGGCCGCCGGAGCCTCGGCTGCGGGCTTCTCCTCCCCTGGCGGCGTCGCCGGGGCCTTGGCCGCCGGCCCGGCCGGCTTGGCACGGAACATGGCGTCCTTCTTCGTCTCGTAGAACTCGACGATCTCCTCGTCGGTGATCTCCTTGGCGATCTCGTCGACGAACACCCCCGGCTTCGCCACGAGGTACTCGACTCGCGCCCGATGGGGCTCGCGGAATCCGGGCTTGTCGCTGCGCGGATCGGGGAGGTCGTCCTTGTGTTTTTCGAAGAAGGTCCGCAGCACCGCCGGCGGCGGCACCTTCACGTCGCCGCCGACGCTGCGAACGTCGATCGGCACGAGCTCGACGGTGGCCGACTGCTCCGTGCGGCGGAAGTAGTCCCAGCGGAGTCCCGGCGGGTCGCCGGCGAAGCCCCGCTGGAGGAGGATCTGCATGTGCTGGGCGAGCAGTTCGGTGCGGATCGCCTCGAAGAGGTCGTGCTGCGACACGCCACCGCCGCCGGCCCGCAGGCCCTGCATGATCTGCTCGAACTGCTCCGCGCGAACCTGTCCGGAGGTGATCTTGTCGAGGAAGTCGTTGATGGCGGTGTCGCTGACGACGATGCCGTTCTTCCGCGCCTCGTCGGCGAGGAGCAGCGTGCGGACGGTGGAGAGCTCGTCGACGGCGAAGCGCGGTGCCTGCGCCGGATCGCGCCCCGCGGCGGCGACCGACTCGGCGAGGAAGCGGTTGACGACGAACTTCATCGTCACCGCACGGTCGAGGCCCTTCTCCCGGATCTCTCCGCCGTTCCACTTCGCCACCGCCGTGTCGGCGACGGAGGCGGCCTGCCCGCCGTACTGGAGGAGGGGGGGCAGCACGAAGAAAGCCAGCATCGAGAGGATCGCCAGGGCCACCAGCGACGCCTTCTGGTAGTTGCGGAAAACACCGAAGCCGGCCATGGCACTCCCTACGATTCGAACTGCGTCGAGGTCCGGCGCGGTCGCTCGTCCCGGCCCTGCCGGCTCCCCGCGGCGGCCCGGGGAACGACACGACCTCCGGCGGAACCGACCGCCGAGCCTTGACAAGCGAAGAGAGGGGAGGGTAACGCTGTTTCCTCCCCCCGCGGGGCAAGTCGCAAATTGTAGGAGTGTGACGGGTTGCGCCAATCCCGAGTCGGAGAGCCGGCCGGCGAGGCCCGACCGGCCGCTCCGCGGGAGCGATTCGCCCCGTTCCACCGATCCAGACGAGCCAACCCCAGCATGGCCAAGAAGACCCCGAGCCGGCGATCCGCGGCGGCATCGCCCCGCAGCGCCTCCGCAGCGACGCCCCGCGGCGACTACCAACTCGTCATCGTCGAGAGCCCGGCGAAGGCGAAGACGATCGGCAAGTACCTCGGGCCCGATTTCGTGGTCGAGGCCTCGGTGGGGCACATCCGCGACCTCCCCAGCAGGTCGCCGAAGGGATCGAAGCAGCCGGTGCCGGGGGTCGACCTCGACCACGACTTCGCCCCCACCTACGAGATCGACGACGACAAGAAGAAGAAGGTCACCGACCTGCGCCGGCTCGCCAAGGGAGCCTCCGACATCTGGTTCGCCACCGACTTGGATCGCGAGGGGGAGGCGATCGCCTGGCACCTCACGCAAGTCCTCGACGTCGATCCGGGCCGTGCCAAGCGGGTGACGTTCGACGCGATCACCAAGTCGGAGATCCAGCGGGCCTTCCGCGAACCGCGGGCGATCAACATGCCGCGCGTCGAGGCCCAGCAGGCCCGGCGCATCGTCGACCGGATCGTCGGCTACCGGGTCTCGCCGGTGCTGTGGAAGAAGGTGGCCGGCGGGCTCTCCGCCGGGCGGGTGCAGAGCGTGGCGACGCGGATCGTCGTCGAGCGGGAGCGGGAGATCCGCGCCTTCACGCCGTCGGAGTCGTGGGAGATCGCCGGCGGCATGGCGTTCGACGTGGCGAAGTCGGCCGCGCTCCACGGCGCCTGGAGCGAGCTCATGGCCCGGCGCGACGCCCAGGGCCGGCCGCCGTTGGTCCGCGACCGCATGGCGTGGCTCGCCGACCACCGGGCACTCGCCTGCGACCTGGTCGAGGTGGGGGGCAAGACGCTCAAGATCGAGGCGGAGAACACCTCCGAGGCCGATCTCGCCCCGGCCGTCCGGGCCGCCGCCGAGGCCGCCGGCCTCCTCGAGGCGAAGGTGGTCCGCGAGACCGACGACGCGGCCAAGGGGCGCGGGAGGAACGTCGTCCGCATCGTCGGCACCCCCGACCCCGCCGCCCGCTACCGCGTGGAGTCGATCGACGTCACCCGCACCCGGTCCCGTCCCTTCCCCCCCTTCATCACGAGCACCCTCCAGCAGGCCGCCTCGAGCCGGCTGGGGATGTCGACCGACCGCACGATGCGCGTCGCGCAGCAGCTCTACGAGGGCATCGACCTCCCCGGCGAGGGGCGCGTGGGGCTCATCACCTACATGCGCACCGACTCCACGAACCTCTCCCGCGAGGCGGTGGACATGGCCCGCCGCTACCTCCAGGAGCGGCACGGCGCGAAGTACGTCCCGGAGAAGGCCAGGGTCTACACCAGCTCCAACGAGGCCGCCCAGGAAGCCCACGAGGCGATCCGCCCCACCGACGCCTTCCGCGAGCCCGACGCGATCGCCCAGGCGCTCTCCGAGGAGCAGCTCAAGCTCTACCGGCTCATCTGGCAGTGCTTCGTCTCCTGCCAGTCGACCGACGCCGAGTGGGACTCGACCTCCGTCCGCATGCGGCGCAGCGACCGCGACACCGGCGCCGTCTTCAAGGCCAGCGGCCGCGTGCTCAAGTTCGACGGCTTCTACCGCATCGCCGGCACGCCGCGCGACGACGGCGAGCAGGTCCTCCCCGCCTTCGAGAAGGGGACGGAGCTCGCCCCCTTCGACATCGCCCCGCGGCAGAAGTTCCAGGCTCCCCCGCCCCGCTACACCGAGGCGACGCTCGTGAAGAAGATGGAGGAGGAGGGGATCGGCCGCCCCTCCACCTACGCCAGCACCATCAACACCATCGAGGACCGGGGCTACGTCGTCCAGCAGGACCGGCGCTTCCACGCCACGGCGATGGGGGAGGCGGTCACCGGCTTCCTCGAGCGCGGCTTCCGCGACCAGTTCATCGAGATCGGCTACACCCGCGAGATCGAGCGCGAGCTCGACCAGGTCGCCCAGGGCTCGAAGAAGTGGACCGACGTGCTTCACGAGTTCCACGACGAGCTGGTGCCGAAGCTCGACCAGGCGATGGAGCAGGCCCACGAGAAGGCGAAGGCCGATCCCTCCCCCTGGGCCTGCCCGGAGTGCGGTCGGCGCCTGGAATACCGGCTCGGCGGAAAGGGGGAGTTCCTCTCCTGCTCCGGCTACAACGAGAAGGTGATCGACGAGCCGGTGGCGGTGGCGGCGACGACGACGAAGGGGAAGAAGAAGCCGGCGAAGCCCAAGAAGCCGAAGGAGCGGCCCGCCTGCACCTTCGCCATGCCGGTCGACCGCCAGCGGCGGCCGCTGCTCCCGGAGCAGATCGACCTCCTCTCCCCCGCCGGCGTGCCGATGGTCAAGCGCACCGGCCGCTTCGGCGACTTCCTCGTCGAGGACAAGCCGCGGACGCCGAAGCCGAAGGGGAAGAAGGGGGCCGACGCCCCCGCGGCCCCGGCCGACTTCATCCTCAACCTCGACAAGAAGGGGAACGTCAAGTTCCCGGCGGCCCCTCCGCTGGTCACCGACATCGCCTGCAGCAAGTGCGGCGACCTGATGAACCTGCGCGAGGGGAAGAAGGGCCCGTGGCTCGGCTGCCGGGCCTTCCCCAAGTGCCGCGGCCGCGAGGCCTTCGGCAAGCTGCCCGAGCCCCGGCAGAAGGCCCTCACCGCGGCCCTGGCCGAGCACCTCCGCGGCCAGACGAAGCTCGCCCTCACCCGCCGCGACGGCGTCACGCCCGTGCCCGACGGCACGCCGCTGTCGACCCTGACGATGCCCGGCGGCGTCGCCGAACTGAAGCCCTGGAAGGGGTGACGGCG
>CAWUOA010000260.1:0-4974 GCA_963923225.1 uncultured Planctomycetaceae bacterium | reverse complement strand
GCCGTGGTCGATGGCGAGGCGGCGGCGGCCGGGGATCTCGAGCTTCCGGGAGTCGAGGCCGAGCTGTTTGAGAATGGTCGCGTGGATGTCGGTCACGTAGTGGCGGTGCTCCACGGCGTGGAAGCCGAGCTCGTCGGTGGCGCCGTGGACGGTGCCCCCCTTGATGCCGCCGCCGGCCATCCACACCGAGAAGGCGAAGGGATGGTGGTCGCGGCCGTCGGACCCTTGCGTGCCCGGCGTGCGGCCGAACTCGGTGGCGAAGAGCACGATCGTCTCGTCCAAGAGCCCGCGGCGGGCGAGGTCCTCGAGCAATCCGCCGATCGGCTGGTCGACGGCGAGGGCCAGGCTCGAGTGATTGCCCTTGAGACCGCCGTGGGCGTCCCACGCGCCGGCCCCGCCGCCGCCGTGCTGGATCTGCACGAAACGCACGCCACGCTCCACGAAGCGGCGCGCGGCGAGCAGTTGCATGCCGAAGTCGCGGCAGTGGGGGAGATCGAGGCCGTAGAGCTTCTTCGTCTCCTCCGTCTCGTCGGAGAAGTCGACCACCTGGGGCACGCTCCGCTGCATCGAGTGGGCGAGCTCGTAGGAGGCGATGCGGGCCGCGGTGGCCGGATCGTCGGGGTATTCGACGAGCGTCGCCCGGTCGAGGCTCTCGACGAGGTCGTAGCCGATGGCCTGCGCCTCAGGCGCGAAGGGACGCTCCGGCCGGCCGAAGTCGAGCGGGTTCGCCGGATCGATGCGCAGCGGCACCGCGTCGTGGGCGGGGCCCAGGTACATGCCGTCGCGCCGGTTCCAGTATTCGCGGAAGCCGATGGAGATGAACTGCGGGAGGTTCGCGTCGAGCGAGCCGAGGCCGTAGTGGACCCAGGCACCGAGCGTCGGCTGCACCGGATCGAGCATGTGGCGGCCGGTGTGGAACTGCGTCTGGGCGCCGTGGTTTGAGTCGGTGGTCCACATCGAGCGCACCACCGCGATCCGGTCGGCGTTCTTGGCGGTGTGCGGGAAGAAGTCGGAGATCTCCATCCCGCTCTGGCCGTGCTTCTTGAAGCCGGTCTGGAGAGGGAAGAGGACGTTCCGCTGGAGGCCGTTGGCGTCGGGCACCGGGGCGCGTTCGAGGGCCAGCTTGGCGGGATTCTGGACGTCGGCGTACGGGGTCTCGGCGATCGTCTTGCCGGCGAAGCGGTTGATCTCGGGCTTGTGGTCGAAGCTCTCGAGATGGCTCACGCCGCCGTTCATGAACAGCCAGATCACGCTCTTCGCCTTCGGGGCCGCGTGCGGCCGGCCGTCGGGGGGCGTCCAGACCGCGTCGCTCCCGCGGCCGTCGCGGGCGAGCATCGCGCCGAGCGCGAGTCCCGTGAAGCCGAGGCCGAGATCGGCCAGGAACGCCCGGCGCGGCGGGAGACGGAGCGGGCCGTGGGGGGATCGCATGGGGCTCACCGCAGGGTGACGAAGTCGGTGTGGTTGAGGAGGGCCCAGACCAGATGCACGCGCGCGGCCTCCGGTGTGGCCGGCTGCCCGTCGGCTGGCACGGCTGGCGGCGTGCTCGCGCGGAACCGCGCGAGCGCCTGGGTGCAGGCGGCGGTCTCGGAGGCCGTCGGTGGCCGGGAGAGGACGGTGCGGAAGGCGGCGTCGAGGAAGGCCGCGTCGTCGGGGGGCGAAGCAGGCGGCGAGAGCCGCGCCGCGATCCTGCCGGCCGCGTCGTGGACGAGCGCCGAATTGGCAAGCGCCAGGGCCTGCTGCGGCACGATGCTCCGCTCGCGCTCGTAGCACTCCTTCACCCCCGCGCCGTCGAAGGTGACGAGGAAGGCGTTGCGGTCGGGATCGGTGTGGCGGAAGTAGAGGCTGCGCCGGCGCGACGCCGCCTGCTCCGCCGGGGGCACCGGTGGCCCGCCGCGGGTGGCGTCGAGCGTGCCATCGAGGGCGAGGATCGAGTCGCGGATCGCCTCGGACTCGAGCCGCACAGGCTCCCTCCGCCACCAGGTGCGGTTGTCGGGGTCGAGGCGGAGGGCGTCGGGATTGCCGAGCGTGCTCGACTGAGCGCGCCAGGCGGCGCTCGTGACGATGAGCCGGTGGATCCGCTTCATCGTCCACGCGGCGCCGTCGGGGCCTCCCTCCACCAGTTCGCTCGCCAGCCAGTCGAGGAGCTCGGGGTGGTCGGGGGGAGCGCCCTTGCGGCCGAAGTCGAACGTCGTGGCCACCAGGCCGCGGCCGAAATGCCGGGCCCAGAGGTGGTTCACCGCCACGCGCGCGGTGAGCGGATGGGCCGGATCGGTGATCCAGGCGGCGAGCGCCGTGCGCCTGCCGGTGCTCGTCGCCGGGAATGGGACTTCCGTATCGTCGGCGCCGGAGTTCTTGAAGCGCGTCGCGGTCCAGCGCGCGCCGAGAAGCGGCGTGAAGGCCTCGCCCGGTTCGTCGATCTTGGACTTCGCCGCATCGAGCGCCGCGCGGGCGTCGGCGAGTGACTTCTCGGCCGGGGCCTTGGCGTCGGCCGCCGCCGCGGCGAGCGCCGATTCGGCGTCGATCACGGTGGCCTGCGCCCGGGCCGCCGCGAGCTCGCGCTCGGCGCGGACCGCCGCGAGCGCCGCCTCACGGGCCCGGCCGCGGAGCGGATCGTCCGCCGCGCCGGCGACGTCGGCGGCGGCCCAGGCCGCGCGCATCGCGGCGCCGCGCCGCTCGACGGCCGCCAGATCGGCTTCGGCAACGCGGACTTGCTGCTCGGCGGCGGGGGAGGGGCCTCGAGCGAGCGCCGCACGGGCGGCGTCGAGACGGCCGGCGGCGGCCGCGACGTGCGCGTCGATGACCCACGGCCGCCGCGCGGGCTCGGAGGCCGTCTTCGGCAGCGTCACCGGGCGGACGGCGACGGGGGCGAAGTCGAAGACCGCCGACACGCCGGGGGGGATCGGGCGCGAGGTGTCGGGCTTCGTGTCCTCGCCGCGGACGAAGCGCCAGGTGGGGGCGTCGGGGAGGCCGTCGTAGACGCGCGGGATGCCGTCCCGCTCGAGATCCGCCTCGCCCGGCACGACGTCCAGCCGCACGTGGAGCGGCTCGAAGAACGCGCGCAGCGCGTAGTAATCCTCCTGCCGGAGCGGGTCGTACTTGTGGTCGTGGCACTTCGCGCAGTTCATCGACAGGCCGAGGAACCCCTTGGCGACGTGCTCGACGGTCTCGTCCATCCACGGGGTGCGGTTGAAGAGGAACCAGTTGCGCGCGAGGAAGCCGGTGGCGCGGAGCTTGGAGAGGTCGTCGGGGGCGAGCTCGTCGGCGGCGAGCATCAGCCGCACCATCTCGTCGTAGCCGACGTCGGCGTCGAGCGACTCGACGATCCAGTCGCGCCAGTGCCAGACGTGCTTCTGGCTGTTGCGGAGCTGGTCGCCGAGGCCCCACCAGTCGGCGTAGCGCCACACGTCCATCCAGTGCCTGGCCTGCCGCTCGGCGTGGCGTGGATCGGCGAGGAGCCGGTCGACCATCCGCTCGAACCAGTCGGGGGCGGGATCGGCAAGCGCGGCGGCGAGCTCCTCCGGCGTCGGCGGGAGGCCGAGGAGCTCGAGCCAGGCCCGGCGGACGAGCACCGGCCGCGGCGCCTCCGGCTGCGGCGCGACACCGGCGCGCTCGCGGGCCTGCTCGAGGAAGGCGTCGATGGGGTTTTTCACCCGGTCCGGATGGGAGACCGTGGGCACCGGCGGTCGGACGCGCGGCCGGAACGACCAGTGGTCGCGCGGATCGCTCTCCGGCCGGTCGTCGTCGGGGGCGGGGCAGCCGGCGGCGATCCAGGCGCGGAGCGAGTCGAGCTGGGACTCCGAGAGCGGCTCGGCTTCCCCTTCGGGGGGCATCCGCACCTCGGCATCGGTGCTCGTGAGGCGAGCCAGGAGCGTGCCGGCGGCCGGGTCGCCGGCGACGACCGCCGCGCCCGAATCGCCCCCCGCGAGGAGACCCGCGACCGAATCGACGCGCAGGCTCCCGCGCTGGGCGAGGGCCCCATGGCAGGAGAAGCAGCGGTCGGCGAAGACGTTGCGAATCGACCCGCTCCAGGCGGCCGCCCCGGGGGCTTCGCCGCGCGCGCTTCCGGCGAGGACCGCCAGGGCGAGAAACGCCCATGCGACCGCCCTCGGACGCGGGCGTGGCGGCGAGCGGAACGGGCCGAGCATGAGAATCCCCCGAAGCGCGGCCGGACGGCGGGCGCTCCCTCCGAGTTTACCTCCGGAAGGGAGGGTCACTCGGCCGCTGCGGGCACGCGGGGGAAGTCGACGTCGACGTAGCCGATCATCATCTCCTCCCAGGTCTGCTCCCCCCACGTCACCGGCTTCGACGGATCGGGATTGGCGGGATTGGCGGAGGAATTGTCGAAAACGGCGTCGCAGGCGATCTTCGCCCCCGGGGGCAGGTCGCGCGGCTCGGCGAGGAGGTAGTAGCTCTGCCAGCCGAAGTCGTAGGCGGGAACGTCGAGGAGCACCTCCGGGTCCTTGCCGCGCTCCTCGAGCGTGTACTTGAACGACTTCCCGCGCAGGTGCATGTGCGGCATGAAGGAGAGGAGCCGCGTCGGCTTCTTCACCGCCTGCTGCGAGTGCACAGGATGGGCGGATGCCCCGGGGGGAATGAGGAACTGCGGATTGGCGATGCCGACGGTGAGGGCCTCGCGCTGGGGCGGTTCCTTGGCGAGGATCAGGCCCACCTTCGAGCGGTCGGTGGTGGCGACGCCGTTGGGGGTGTAGTGGAGTTGGAAGCGGAGCGTGCTCCCAGCGGGGATCCGCTTGGCCGTGCCGGGGGGATAGACGCTCGGCATGTCGCCGGGGGCGTAGCCGCAGAGGTGGCCGTGCCCCTCGAGGCCGCGGCCGCGGCGCTCGCCTGGAGCGTCGACGAAGACGATGATGTGGTGGACGACGCCGAAGTCGCCGGGGCGGGCCTCGGCCGCCTGCACCCAGACGTCCTCGGTGAAGTTGGTCGGCACCGAGACGTTCACGTAGGGCATCGTCCCCT
>CAWUOA010000259.1:0-5017 GCA_963923225.1 uncultured Planctomycetaceae bacterium | reverse complement strand
AACGGGCCCGGCTTCTTGTCGGCGAGCATCAGCCCCAGCCCGTTGATCCGGGCGGGATCGACCGGGCCCATCCCCGCGACCGATCGACCGAAGGACGTGGGTTCGAAGGAATCGAGCGGCAGATGGATCTCCTGCCAGCCGGCCGCGTCGGTGGGCAACTCGGCCCGGTAGGAAAAGGCCATCCGTCGGTCGGTGGTGTACAGGTTCACCAGATAGACACGTCCGTCCCCCTTCACGCGGAGGACCAGCGTGTCGCCCGATTCGATGGCGAGCTTTCCGGGCCTCGTCCGCACCGAGGCGAAGCCACCGTTGTTCTCCAGCGAGAGGTCTCCGGAGAACTCGAGCGTGGCGGAGTCGGTGATCCTGAAGCGTCCCTTCGAGACGCCCCCCATGACGCCGTCGTTGACCGCCTGCCAGCGGTCGGCCGCGCCCGGCCCTCCGAAATCGAGGAGCGGCCGCAGCGTCTCCTGGCTGGCGAGGAAACCGCACGCGGACACCAGGCAGGCGATGATCCATGCACGCATGTCGCCGTTCCTCGGGGGGATGACCGTTCACTTCGCGTGGCTGTAGGCGTAGCTGCCGGCGATGACTCGGCGGGCGTCGTCGGAGAGATCGGGGAAGTGGCGGCCGAGGCCCTCGGCCACCGCCCGACCGAAGGCCTCGCCCGGGAGCGTCCAGTCGACGTCGAGAGCCCGGCTCACACGGCCGCCGAAAAACTGCTCCTGGAGGCGGATCCGCTCCACGTCCGCGGCGGGCCCGAACTCCTCCCGCAAGGCGGCGTGCATCGCGTCGACCGACACCGTCGGCCAGAAGCCGACCGGCTCCCCCGGGCGTTTCGGGCCACCATGGATGGCGACGATCGCCCGGCTCATCTCCTCCGGTGACAGACCGCAGTAGGTGTCGGCGGATATGCCGTACCGGCGCTCGAGCGCGGCGATGTCGGCCGGGGGGAGGTCGTTCATGGCGAGTCGGCTCCCGCGGAAAGGGCGGCGGTCGGCGCCGGGGGACCGTCGGCCTCGGCCGCGCCGCGGAGCGTCCGACGTGCGACGACGTGGAGGAGAAACCCGATCGGCCCGGCGAGGAACGTGAGCACCAGCGCCACGGTGCGGAGGCCCCAGGGCAGCCGGAGGCGCACTGCGTCGCGCGCGATCCACGCCCCGACCACCATGTCGAAGACGAGGTAGTGTGTCCAGGCAGCGGCGAGGACCCAGTCGTCGGCGAAGAGGACGCGGAGGCCGGAGAGCGTCGTCGGGTCCGCCGGCTCGCCGCCCCCCGCGGCGAGCTTCCACCCCAACACGGCGGCGTAGGCGAGGGCCAGGCATGCCGGCACGACCACCGCGCACCACAGGCCCGCCACCCCCCTGCGGGCTGGAAAGAGCACCAGCGCCACCCAGGCCACGAGCGCCACGGTGTTCGTGACTCGAAAGAAGGTCTCGGGCATGGATCGCGGGCCTCCGGGAGCCGTCATGGTAGCGTGCCTTCGCGAATCGACCGCCCCGCTTGCCGCGGCGGCGGCCGCGCGGCGAGGATGTCCGCGGCGCGGGATCGCGCGTGCGCCTCACCCGTCCGCGGACCAATCCCCGATGGCCTCCTCCGGCGACGAGTTCCTCCGCCTCGAAAGCCTCGTCTACCGGCCGGTCTCCACCCGGCCCGACTGGCTCAAGGCCTGGCGGAACGAGGCCAACTATCTCCTCTACCTGGCCCGTCGGGCCGAGGACGACGGCGACGAGGAGCTCCTCGAGGAGCTCGAAGGGCAGGCCCGTGAGATGGGGGACATGGTCGAGGCCCGGCTGCGGGCCGACGGGTTGTGGTAGTCGCGCGGTCGGCGGTGGGGGACCGGCCCGACGCCGACGACGATTCCCCTTTGACGCGTCTCGATCGAAACGCCGGAGGACTTCCAGGATGACCGACCGCACGACCGCGTTCTCTTCGTTCCGCCGCCCGGGCCGCGGTGGGGGCCGCCGGCTGGCCCGCCTCGCGCTGTGCACCATCGTCGGCATGGCCGCCGCCGTCGCGCCGGCAACCGCCCGCCCACAGCCGCTGCCGCCGCCGCTCGACGCGGCCTTCTCGCCCGACACGTGGCGGGCCGAACGACGCCTCGTCGATCTTCATCTGCACGTCGAGCCGCTGCCCGAACGGGTCGGGAGAGCGACTGCGATCCTCGACCGCGCCGGCGTCGGCCTGGGCGTGATCCTCGGCGCCGGGACGGTGACCCGCATCGACGGTCGGCCCTCCGACTTCGAGCGGACGAAAGAACTCTCCGACCGCCTCGCCCCCGGCCGCTACCTCTGCCACATGCTCCTCGACTACGCCGGCTGGGACGAGCCCGGCTGGTCCGCCCGTGCGGTCGCGCAGATCGAGGAGGGGCGACGGCTCGGGGCCTCGGGGCTCAAGGAGTTCAAGCGGCTGGGGCTGTTCCTCAAGGACGGGAGCGGGAAGCTCCTGGCGATCGACGACCCGAAGCTCGATCCGGTCTGGAAGCGCTGTGGCGAATTGGGGATGCCGGTGTCGATCCACGTCGGCGATCCACGCGCCTTCTGGCTTCCCTACGACGAGACCAACGAGCGGTGGACGGAGCTGCGCGACCATCGCAATTGGTGGTTCGGCGACCCGGCGGTGCATCCCCCGCGGATGGAGCTTCTCGCGGCGCTGTCGCGCGTCGTGGCACGCCATCCGGGCACGACCTTCGTCGGCGTCCACTTCGCCAACAACCCCGAGGATCTCGACTGGGTCGAAGCGGAGCTCGACGCCCGGCCGAACTTCCACGCCGACCTGGCCGCCCGGGTGCCGGAGCTCGGCCGGCACGACCCCGCGCGGGTGCGGAGGCTGTTCGAGAAGCATGCCGACAGGATCCTCTTCGCCACCGATTTCATGGTCTACGACCGTCTGATCCTCGGCTCGGGCGGCGACGCCGACCGCCCCGGGGACGACGATGCCGCGACTTTCTACGCCAAGCACTGGCGGTGGCTCGAGACCGACGATCGGGCCTGGCCCCACATGACCCCGATCCAGGGGGAGTGGACGATCGACTCGATCGCGCTCTCCCCCGCCGTGCTGCGGAAGATCTACTTCGACAACGCCCGTCGGCTGCTGGCCCGGTCGTGGCCGGCGCCGGTGATCCGTGCGCGGCGGGCCCGGGGGGGCGTCGTGCCCGACGGCGTACTCGACGAGCCGGAGTGGGCGGAGGCGGAGCCCGTGCGGATGGAGTACGGCTCGCGCGACGCCGTCGCCCGGGCCTCCCTCTCCACGCCGGTGCGGGCGCTGTGGAGCGACGACGCCCTGTACCTGGCGTTCGAGTGCCCGTTCACGGAGCTGTCCGTCTTCGAGCCGACGCGGAAGGAGGAGCGGCTCGGCCTGTGGGAGAAGGACGTCGTCGAGGCGTTCGTGGGCACCGATCCCGCGCGGCCGGGCACGTATGCGGAGTTCGAATGGGCGCCCAACGGAGAGGTCCTCGACGTGACGATCGAAGACGGGCGGAAGGATTTCGCCTGGGCGTCGGGAACGGCGTCGGCGGTTCGGGTCGATCACGACGCGAAGGTGTGGCGCGTCGAGGCGCGGATTCCGATGGGGGCGATTTCCGCCGAGCCCCCCTCGTCCGGCCGCCGCACGCGGATCAACTTCTTCCGCCACGACAAGGCCGCCGGCGCCGGCCTCGCCTGGTCCCCCACGCTCGTTCCCACCTTCCACGCGCCGGAGCGATCGGGGTGGATCGAGTTCGTCGGCGAGACGCCCCGGGCTGATCGCTGACGGCTCCATCGAGGAACCGGCTCGGCACTGGGGGCGGGCGTCTCGGGGAGGTGGGGAAGTCGGGGGGACTCGGCTCGAGGAGGGATCGGCCTTCGGCCCCGGATCCTCCAGCGTGCCCCCCGCGCCGTCCGATGAGGGTGTGCGTCTCCGAGCCGTACACCGCACGTCGAGGGCATCGCGATGGGCTTCCCCCCGGAGGTCGGGAACCGTTTTCCGCGGGCCATGGGCAGCCGCCACCCCGCTCCGGTGGCCGGGCACGACGAGGACCTGGCCGGCGAACCTTCGGCGCTGGTCCTCTCCGGCGACGCCGAATCGCGCCGGCGGCTCCGCGGGGCGCTGGCTCTCGCCGGCTGGCGCGACCAGTCCGCGGTGATCGACGTCGCCGATCTCCGGGCGATCATGAAACGGCATCACGAACTGGTCGTCGTCGACCTCGTCCATCCGCCGCTCGACGGCGACGAGGCGGTCGGTCGCGCCGCAGCGACCATCGCGCGCCGGCCGGGCACGCTCCTGGTGACCTGCGGCGATGCCGAATCGGCCGACCACGAATCCTGGGCGCGCGCCCACGCCGCCTTCTGTCACCTCGCGGGGGCGGTGTCGAGCGCGACGCTCGTCTCCGTCCTCGAGCAGGCGCGAGGCGTCGTCGAACGGGTCTCGCCGTCGCTGGCGCCGGCGGCCTGAACGACCGCGAACGCCGTCGTCCGCTCGCTCACGGAGCGTCGGATCCCTCGAGCGGAATCTCCGTCGATGCCACGTCGACCAGGGGGCCGAGTTCGAAGACGTTGCGGTAGCCGTAGGACACGAGCGTGGCGAAGGAGTGGTGGTTCAACGCCGCCGCAGCGACCTTCGCCGGAAACGCCGCCGGTGCGTCGGCGAAGTTGTTGTTGCAATAGAGCAGCACGCGCGTGTCGGGCGAGGGGATGATCCGGGCCAGTTCCTCGGCGGTGATGTCGGGGAAGGGGAGGTTCACCGCGCCGCGGACATGGAGCCTGTCGAACTTCTCCCGGCTGCGGCAGTCGAGGATCACGGCGCCCCGAGTGGCGAGCGCGACGAACGCCGCCTCCCCCACGCGCCGCTCGGCGCGGAGGCGCTCGGCCTCGGAGACGCTCTCGCGGAAGCCGGCCGGATCGACGAGCGGATTGGCGGCGGGCGCAGGCACGGTCCCGCCCGACGTGAACGGATCCCCTGACGGGACGGGCGCGCCCGGCGGCGCGATGGGCGGGGCCTGTCTCTTATACACATCTGACGCTGCCGACGATACTCCTTGTGT
>CAWUOA010000258.1:0-5044 GCA_963923225.1 uncultured Planctomycetaceae bacterium | reverse complement strand
TCCGGCAGCCGAGCATCCGGTCGAGGATCTCGAAGCCGTAGGACTGGCTACAAACGGTGACGCCGAGGACCAGCGCCCCGAGGAACAACATACGCTTCATCGAGCCACATCTCCTTTGATTGCGGAACACGCGGGAGGCTTGAAGTCCCGTTCGCGAGGTGGTCGGCCCGGCCCCGTGGAATGTGTTCCGCGAACTCACCCGCGGCAGTCCTGTCGAGCCATTCCGTGACTCGATGCTTGCAGGTTGCTGCCGCCCCCTGGTTGCCCGGCTGGCATGGTGGATGCCCCGGGGACACCACGGGGTATCGGACGCCGTTGGAAAGGGCCTTGAGCCTGCTCCAAGTTTTTTGTTCCAGCGGACTTACGGTGCGCATTGGGCGAACCCTGCGCGGTGTTCGCACGGCGCAAACCCTGCGGCCTCGGGGCCTACGACCGTCACCGTTTCACGCGCACCGCCCGCCCCACCGTCACAGCTTCACACGCTCCGTCGCGGAGACGTCAAACCCTGACGGTGGTGAGGCCGGTGCCCGGGTCGTTGACAGGGTCGGCGCCTCCCCTACACTCCGCCTTCGGACACTGGTGACCCCGCGTCGCGGCTCGCGCCGCGGGGACAACAGGGAACCCGGTGCGATTCCGGGACGGCCCCGCCGCTGTGTCCGGGAGGGCTTCGTTTCCCCGTTCGCCGCGGATTCCGCGGATCCGGGGGCGACGACGCCGGCCAGCCGTCATTCCAAGCCATTGCCGGAGCCGTCGCGAGACGGCCGGGCGAGAAGGCCGACGGCCGGCCGACCGTGGTGACACGGCTCCCGGGAGTCAGAAGACCTACCAGTCGTCTCCAGGAGCGCGTGGCTGCCGCGAGGGCGGCACCACGGGCACGGGGCGCGCGTCGCGTCCCGCAGTCGGTGAACTTCGGCCCGCTCGGGGTCCGCGTCCGCACCGGGGCATCGGCACGGGTCGAGCGTGCGCTCTCCATGGAGCGTCGTTCTCCCGGGCCGTTCGTACGGGCGGCCGCGGCGAGTGTGCCGGTGAGGAGACTCCCGCGATGGTCCTTCGTCCCCCGGCTCCCCCCGCGTTTCCGGCGCCGCGGCGGGCGTTCACGCTCGTCGAGCTGCTCGTCGTCATCGCCATCATCGGCGTGCTCGTGGGGCTCCTCCTTCCGGCCGTCCAGTCGACGCGCGAAGCGGCCCGCACCGCGGCCTGCGCGAGCAACCTCCGCCAGCTCGGCCTGGCGGTGCACCAGTTCACCGACGCCTCCCGCGGCCGGCTGCCGCCGCTGAAGATCGACGATCAGACGCGGATCGCGGGCACCCTCGCCGGCGTGTATCCCTATCCCGGCAGCAGCCGGTACTGGTTCGGCACGGTGGCGGCCGATCCCGCCGGCGGCCCCGAGAAGGTCGATTTCGGCACCGGCCTCCTCACGCCCTACATGGAGGGCAACGTCGCCGTCTACCAGTGCCCCTCCTTCGGGCCGGGGCAGGTCGAGGCGCTCGTGTACGGCTCGATGTGCAGCGGCTTCGACTACAACCCCGCTCTCGGGCCGGGAACGGTCATCGGCTGGGACGCCGACTGGAACCCGCGCCTGGAGGACCGCGACCGGCGCTACCCGCTCGCCAGCGTCCGCGAGACGCAGCGGACGATCGCCTTCGCCGACAGCGCCCAGGTGCGCTACGACCTGAAGTTCATGGAGAACCTCGGCGGCCTCGTCCCCCCCAGCGGCAATTTCCCCACGGTCCACTTCCGCCACGCCGGCCGGGCCAACGTCTGCTTCCTCGACGGCCACGTCGACTCCCACGAGTGGAAGTTCGCCGTCGACGTCCCCGGCGACACCTGGCTCACCGCCGAGCAGGCGTCACGGATGGAGTTCAAGCGGCTGGGGTACGTCTGCGACGGCGACCCCCGCGACGCCGCCACCCGCGACGCGCTCTACGACCGTGACTGACCCGAGGCTCCCTGCCGATCCGGCCCTGCGGGCGCGGCGCGAGGCGGCGCTGGCCGCCAACGCCCGCGCCTGGGACCGTCTCGCCGCCGACGGCGCGAGTCTGGCGCTGCCGGCGGCCGACGAGGCGTTCGACGATCCGCGCCGCTGGCTCGGCGGCGCCGGCACGGCGGGCCGGCCCTGGCTCCCCGAGCGGTTCGACGGCCTCGAGGTCCTCTGCCTCGCCGCCGGGGGGGGCAAGCACGGTCCGCTCTACGCGGCGGCAGGGGCGAAGGTCACGGTCGTCGACCTGTCGCCGGCGATGCTCGAACTCGACCGGCGCGTGGCGGTGGAACGCCGCATCGACCTGGAGATCGTCCGCACCTCGATGGACGATCTCGGCATGTTCGCCCCGTCGCGCTTCGACCTGGTGATCCATCCGGTGAGCACCTGCTACGTGCCCGACGTGGCGGCGGTGTTCCGTGAGGTGGCACGCGTCACCCGCCCCGGCGGCCGTTACGTCAGCCAGCACAAACAGCCGGCGAGCCTCCAGGCGGGGCCCGTTCCCGCGGCAGGGGGACGCTTCCAACTCGAACACCGCCAAGGGCTCCGCGAGCCGCTCCCCCCCGCGGCCCCCTCGCGGCTCCGCGAGCATGGCACGCAGGAGTTCGTCCATTCCCTCGCCGATCTCCTCGGCGGGATCTGCCGGGCCGGGTTCGTGATCGAGGATTTCGGCGAGCCCGACCATGCCCGGCCCGGTGCGGAGCCGGGGTCGTTCGCCGACCGGGCGTCGTTCCTCCCGCCCTATCTCCGGATCCTCGCCCGCCGCACCGACGCGGCGTCGGTGCAGCCACCGCGGCTGCTGCTACAGTAAGCGGGTCCCCTCGGAGAGCCTGCATGATCACCCTCACCGTCCTGCTCCTGGTGCGCGACGCGGCCGACGTGCCGAAGGTCCGCGACCTCCTCGCCCGCCAGATGCGGGGCAGCCTCGCGGAGCCCGGGTGCCTCAAGTTCGAGGTCTACCACTCGCAGGCCGAGCCGCGCCGCTTCGTCCTCGTCGAGCACTGGGCGTCGGCCGAGGCCCTCGACGCCCACCGCCTCGCCGAGGCCTACAACACGATCTACAAGCCGCTGGTCCTGCCGCTGGTGGACCGCGAGGGCCATCCCTCCGACATGCTCGCGTGAGCCGATGATCCTCCTCGTCGACAACTACGACTCCTTCACCTGGAACCTCGTGCAGCGCATCGGCGAGATCGCGCCCGATGCCGTGATCGACGTCCGCCGCAACGACCAGATCGACTGCGACGCGATCGCCACGCTCGCCCCCTCGCATCTGGTGATCTCCCCCGGCCCCTGCACGCCCGACGAGGCGGGGATCTCCTGCGACGCCGTGCGGCGCTTCGCGGGGCGGATGCCGATCCTCGGCGTCTGTCTCGGCCACCAGGCGATCGGCCAGGTCTTCGGCGGCAGGATCGTCCGCGCGAAGCGATTGATGCACGGCAAGGTCGATCGCATCCGGCACACCGGCGAAGGGCTGTTCACCGGCCTGCCGAGCCCGATCGAGGCCACCCGCTACCACAGCCTGGTCATCGATCCGCCCACCCTCCCGCGCGAGTTCCACGTCGACGCCTGGGCCGACGCCCCCGACGGCGGCCGCGAGATCATGGCGATCCGCCACGCGACGCTGCCGGTGTACGGCGTGCAGTTCCATCCCGAGAGCTTCCTCACCCCCTCGGGCTACGACCTCCTCCGCGCCTTCCTCGCCGTCGGCCCCCGCCCGGCGGTGAAGCCCGCGGCGCCGGCGGGCGTCTGACCTGCCCCTCATCCCCGCAACGTGAACGCTCGGCGGAGGCCGCGGTGATCGAACTCGAGCAGGCCCTCGACCTCATCGCCCGGCAGGCGCGGCGCCTCCCGCCGCGGCGCGTGCGTCTGGCCGAGGCGGCCGGCAGGGTCCTCGTGGAGCCGGTCGTCGCCGACGTCGCTTCGCCCCCGTGGGACCGGGCGATGATGGACGGCTTCGCGATCCGCTCCTCCGACATGCCGGCCGACGGCACGGCGGAGTTCGACGTCGTCGCCGACCTCGCCGCCGGCGACGTCTTCGGCACGTCGATCCGTCCCGGCTCCTGCGCCCGGATCATGACCGGCGCCCCGGTGCCCCCCGGCACCGACGCCGTCGTGCCGATCGAGTGCGCGATCGACGGCACGGCCCGCGTCCACTCCGGCGGCCGCGTCCGCCTCCGCGACGACCGCTTCCGCGCCGGCCAGCACGTGGCGCTCGAGGGGGCGGCGTTCCGCGCGGGGGCTCCCGTGCTCCCCGCAGGCACGCGCCTCGGCGCCGCGGCGATCGGCCTCGCCGCCGAAGCCGGCGCGACGCACGTCGTGGTCGTGCCGAGGCCGCGCGTGGCGATCCTCTCCACCGGCAGCGAGCTCGTTCCGCCCGAGACGGTTCCCTCCCACGGCCAGACGCGCAATTCAAACGCGCCGATGATCGCGGCGGCGGTCGCCTCCCTCGGCGCGGAGCCGGTGGCCCTCGGCAGCGTCGTCGACCGGCCGGAGCCCCTGCGGGCGGCGGTGGCCCAGGGGCTCGCCGCCGACATGCTGCTTCTTTCCGGCGGCGTCTCCGCCGGCGACTACGACCTCGTCCCCGACACGCTCTCGAAATCGGGTGTGGCGAAGATCTTCCACAAGGTGCGGCTCAAGCCGGGGAAGCCCGTGTGGTTCGGCGTCTTCGAGCGGCCCGACGGCGGTGGACGGTGCCTCGTCTTCGGCCTCCCCGGCAATCCCGCCTCGAGCCTCGTCTGCTTCGAACTCTTCGTGCGGCCGGCGCTGGCGGCGTTGCTCGAGTGGCCGCAGGAGCGCAGGCACCTGCCACGCGTCGCCGCCCGCCTCGGCGACGCCGCCAAGGGGGCCGAGGACCGGCCCGTCTTCGCCCCCTGCCGGCTCGAACGGCGGGGCGACGGCCTCGTCGCCTGGCCACTCGCTTGGACCGGCTCGTCCGATCTGGTCGGCCTCGCCGTCGCCGACGGTCTTCTGGCCCTCCCCGCCGGCACCCGCCGCGCCGAGGCGGGCACTTCGATCGAGGTCGTCCGATTCACGGACGCGGCCGAGCCTCGCTGACCGGCCGCTGCG
>CAWUOA010000257.1:0-5087 GCA_963923225.1 uncultured Planctomycetaceae bacterium | reverse complement strand
CCTGCTGGTACTACCTGCGCTTCCTCGATCCGACCAACGCCGACCGTTTCGTCGACCCCGAGGTCGAGAAGGCCTGGATGCCGGTCGATCTCTACGTCGGCGGCGCGGAGCACGCCGTGCTCCATCTCCTCTACGCCCGGTTCTGGCACAAGGTCCTCTACGACCGCGGCCACGTCTCGTCGCCCGAGCCGTTCGGGCGGCTCGTCAACCAGGGGATGATCCTCGGGGAGATGGAGTTCACCGGCTACCGCAGCGAGAAGGGGGGCTGGGTCTCGGCCCAGCTCGCCGGGGAAGCCGACACGCCCGCCCGCGTTCCCGCCGATCAGGTGGAGAAGCAGGGGGAGCACTTCGTCCTCCGCGACGCGCCGAAGATCCGCGTCGACAGCCGTGCCTACAAGATGTCGAAGAGCCGCGGCAACGTGGTCAACCCCGACACGGTGGTGCGGGAGTTCGGCGCCGACAGCCTGCGGCTCTACGAGATGTTCATGGGCCCGCTCGAGGCCACCAAGCCGTGGAGCACCGCCGGCGTCGGCGGCGTGCGCTCCTTCCTCGATCGCTGCTGGCGTCTCGTCGTCGACGATCGCGCCGAGGAGACGACGCTCGCGCCGCAGGTCTGCGACGACGCGCCGACCGACGACCAGCTCCGCGAGCTCCACCGCATGCTCGACAAGGTGACGCGCGACGTCCCCGTGCTGTCGTTCAACACGGCGATCGCGCGGATGATGGAGTTCGTCAACTTCTGCACGCCGCTCGAGCGCCGTCCGCGGGCCATCCTCGAGCCGTTCGTGGTGGCGCTGGCCCCCTTCGCCCCCCACCTCGCCGAGGAACTGTGGGAGGTGCTCGGCCGCCCCGCTCCGGTGTCGCTCCACCGCTGGCCGACGGTGGAGGAGCGGTGGCTGAAGGACGACTTCGTGGAGATTCCCGTGCAGGTGGGGGGCAAGCTCCGTGCCCGGGTGACGGTGCCGGCCGACGCCGACGTCGCCGCCATGGAGACCGCCGCGGCGGCCGACCCGCGAATCGCCGAGCTCCTCGCCGGAAAACAGATCGTGAAGGTGGTCGCGGTCCCCGGCCGGATGGTGAACTTCGTCGTCCGCTGACGGATCGCCGACCCCGTTTTCAAGCGCGCCGGCGGCGAAAAACACCCCGGGAAACCGAATTGGCGGGGGGACGCGCGTTTCCGTAGCATGGTCGGCGGAATCGACCCAAAGCCCACGGGTGCCCCCCAGCATGAGCGTGCAGCGCGTCCTGGCCCTTGTCCTCGGAGGCGGCCGCGGCACGCGGCTCTACCCCCTGACCCGCGACCGCTCCAAGCCGGCGGTGCCGCTGGCGGGCAAGTACCGGATCATCGACGTCCCGCTCTCCAACTGCATCAACAGCGGCGTGCAGCGGATCTACGTCCTCACGCAGTTCAATTCCGTCAGCCTCCACCGCCACATCCGCCGCACCTACACCTTCGATCCCTTCAGCGGCGGATTCGTCGAGATCCTCGCGGCCCAGCAGACGCTCGACAACTCCGGCTGGTACCAGGGCACCGCCGACGCGGTCCGGCAGAACATCCGCTACCTGCAGCAGCCCGACATCCGCCACGTGCTGATCCTCTCGGGCGACCAGCTCTACCGGATGAACTACGCCGACATGCTCGCGACCCACGTGGCGAAGAAGGCCGACGTCACGATCGCCGGGATTCCCGTCCACGACGAGGCGGCGAGCGGGCTCGGGGTGATGCGCCTCGACGACGAGGGGCGGGTGGAGGGATTCCTCGAGAAGCCGCAGACCGCCCGCGAGCTCGACATGGTGCGGACCGACTCGGCCTGGATCGACCGGCAGGGAATCCCCGCCGCCGGCCGGTCGCTGATGGCGAGCATGGGCATCTATCTCTTCGACCGCGACTGCCTCCTCGATCTCCTCACCAAGACCGACTACCAGGACTTCGGTCGCGAGGTCTTCCCGGCGGCGATCCGCACCAAGCGGGTGTTCCTCCACCCCTTCGACGGTTACTGGGAGGACATCGGGACGATCCGCTCGTACTACCAGTGCAACCTCGATCTGGCGAGCGCCGACCCGCCCTTCGAGCTGGCCAGCGCCGAGGCGCCGATCTACTCGCGCGGCCGATTCCTCCCCCCGTCCCGCATCGACGGTGCGACGGTGCGGGCGAGCCTCGTCTCCGACGGCTGCATCGTGGAACGCGGGGCGATCATCGAGAACAGCGTGATCGGCCTCCGTTGCCGCATCGGCCGCGACGTCGTGATCCGCGACTCGGTGATCCTCGGCAACGACTTCTACGAGACCGTGGAGGACATCGCCACCAACGCCGCCAAGGGGCTGCCGCCGATGGGCATCGGCGACGGCACGGTGATCCAGGGGGCGATCGTCGACAAGAACGCCCGCATCGGCCGGCGCACGCGGATCGTCAACGACCACGGCTGGGATTCGATCGCCGACAGCACGTCGTTCACCGTCCGGGACGGTGTCGCCATCGTTCCCAAGGAGGCCATCGTCCCCGACGGCTGGCACCCGGATCCATCGCTCGGACAGAAGCGGTAGCCGTCGGACCGGCCCGGGCGCAGCCTCGTCAGCGGCCGAGCACCGACCGGGCCGCGGCCCGCCACCCGCTCGTCTCCGGAGCCGGCGCGGAGGGCCGTCGCTCCGCCGGGGGCGCGACGTTGCCCGGCGGCGGGAGACTGCGGTCCCGCGTCATCCACGCCCCCCGCGGGGGCACCACGCCGGGGGGCACGGTGACCGGCCCCGAGAGCGCGGGAAGCCCAGACGAGTCGGGCTCGAAGGCCACGGAGGCGGACGCCTCGGCGGCCGGCGGGTCCGCGTCCGCCACGACCGCGGCAGGCGCCTCTTCCACGACCGTTTCGGCGGATCCGGGAACTTCCCCGAGCGGCGTCTCGGCAGCCACCAGGACCGCGCCCTCCGGTTCGTCGGCCGGGGTCGGCTGACGTCCGGCGTCGACGAACGGAGGCCACGGAAACGGCGTCGCGCGGACGGGGCGGGTCCCGTTGCTGCGGGCGGCGAAGTCGTTCTGGGTCACCGAGCCGTTGGGCACCGGCCCCGAATAGTCGAACGGATCGGGGCACATCGTGCACCCGCCGGCGAGGAGCACCGCCGGAAAGAGGAGCGGAAGCCGCACGACGCGAACGATCGCAGACATGGCACACCCGTGGAGCGGCGGACACCCCCGGATTCGCGCCCCGCTCCGGGCGGCTCCGGCGGCGTCGCGTGCTTCCCCGGCACGCGACGCGGGGACGGGAGCCATTCGACCGCCCCACGACCCGCGATCGGGGAACACGCAGCGGCTGTTCCCCCCCAAGAACCCGCCCTGTTCATCGGACCGTCAGGACCGGCAACTTGAGCACCGCCGTCAGAATCCCCCCGGTCGGCCCCGCCGGCTCACCCGCCGGGGCTCTTTCCCGACAGGTCGATTCCCATCCGCCCCATCAGCCGCTTCATGTCGTCCCACACGTCGCGTTTGGCGGCGGGGTTCCGCAGGAGGTACGAGGGGTGGTAGGTGCAGATCACGGCCGCCTTCCCGTGCTCGAACCACCGGCCCCGGAGCTTGCCGATGGTCTCCTCGGTGCGGAGCAGCGCCTGCGCGGCGGACGCCCCCAGGCAGCAGATGAAGTCCGGCCCGATCGCCTCGAGCTGCCGCTCGAAGAACCCACGGCAGTTGGCCACCTCCGCCGGCTCGGGACGGCGGTTGTCGGGAGGGCGGCACTTGAGCACGTTGAGGATGTAGACCTCGTCGCGCGTGAGGGAGCAGGCCTCGATGATCTTGGTGAGCAATTGCCCGGCCCGCCCCACGAAGGGCACCCCCGAGGCGTCCTCGTCGGCCCCCGGCGCCTCTCCGAGGAAACAGAGCCTCGCGGACGGGTTCCCGGTGCCGAAGACGGTATGCGTGCGAGCGTCGGCCAGATGGCGGCAGGCCCGACAGGCCTCCACTTCGGCCCGGAGGATGGCAAGCGCGTCCACGCCTCCCTCGCGAGGGCCTGCGGCCCCACGACGGGGCCCGGCGGCGGCAGGCGGCGTCACGGGCAGGGCGACCGTCGGCTTTCCCGCGGAGACCTCGGGCGTGGCGGGCGCGGACGGCCTGGCCTTTCCCCGCTTCGGGAGATCGAGCACGCCGGCCTCGGCGAGGCTCTCGAGCCGCTGGCGCACGGCACGCGGCGAGGCGCGCTCGGTCCCGCCCGACGACGCATCATCCTTCGAACGAGCCATCCCTGCTCCTGTTCGCCGCGAGTCTGGACGCCGCTCCGCTGCCGAATCGCACCGTCCCGGACCGACCGCCGACGCGGCCGCCCCGGCTCACAGCGCCCGGCGGTGGCGCTTCGGTCCGCGGCCCTTCCCCAACAGCGACGCCGACGACGGCTTCTTCGGAGCCTCCGGCTGCGGAGCCTCCTCCTGGGCACGTCCGGCCGCCTGGCCGTCGACCGGGAGGAACGCCCCCCCCGGACCGGTCTGCTGGATCGGTGCCGCCTTGGCCCGCCGCTCGAACGCCTCGAAGCCCGGGATCTCGTCGCGCTTGAGGAGCTTCTCGATGCGCATCTCGATCCGGGTCAGCTGCGGCCCCTCGTCGGGGGCGACGAAGGTGTAGGCCACCCCCTCGCGCCCCATGCGGCCGGTGCGGCCGACGCGGTGGACGTAGTCGTCGCAGAACTCGGGAATGTCGTAGTTGACGATGTGCGAGAGGGAGGAGACGTCGATGCCACGGCCGACGACGTCGGTGGCCACGAGGATCTTCACCTGCCCGTCGCGGAACTGCTTCATGACGCGATCGCGGACGTTCTGGGCGAGATCGCCGTGGATGCAGGCCACCTGCCCCTCGCCGCCGTCGCGGGCACGCCGCCGCGAGAGACGCTCGAAGACCTTGTCGGTGCCGCGCTTCGTGCGGCAGAAGATGATCACCTGCCGCGGCTGCTCCCGGTCGAGGAGACGCTCGAGGAGATCGAACTTGCGCGTCGGATCGACGGTGAAGTAGGCCTGCTCGATCGTCTCCACGGCGATTTCGCCGGTGGAGAAGTCGAGGATCTCGGGGTCGCGCATGTAGCGCGTCGCCAGCTTGGCCACGGCCGGCGGCACGGTCG
>CAWUOA010000256.1:0-5102 GCA_963923225.1 uncultured Planctomycetaceae bacterium | reverse complement strand
TCGAGCGGCGGTAGGCCATCCAACGCACCACCTGCCCCCAGAAGCGGTAGTGGTATTTGTCCTCGACCCCCTTCCTCCAGCGCCACGCGCCGTCGGTGGCCATGAACAGCACCTTCCCCGCGCCGAACGGCCGCGTCACCAGCAGGGGCACGCGGCCGGAGGCGTTGGTCGCCTCGTCGTGCACGGCGAGCACCTCGCTGCCCGCCTTGGCACGGGCCACCGGTCCGTACCACTGAAACCCGGGCAGTGATTCCCACACCGAGGCGTTCTCCTCGGGCGAATCGGCGAGTCTCGTGAGCAGGCTCGACCGCCCCTTGTCGGTGAGGGCGAAATGGCCCGGCGCCGCCGAGCCGGTCCCCTCCGGCCGCGTGCCGTCGAGCACCACCGGCAGGAGATCGGCCAGCGCCGTCGACTCGAGCGACATCTCGTTGCCCAACCAGCCGGGGATGAAGACGAGCCCCGAGGCCTGGATCTCCACGAGCCTGGCCAGCAGCCGGCAATCCTCCTCGGAGAGCTGTCCTTCGCCCACGCCCACGTCGCCGAGGAACACCACGTCGTAGCGTGAGAGCTCCTCGATCGTCCCGGGGAACCGCTTGATCGCGTCGCGCGATCCGCCCCCCACCTGGGAGAGCCCCTGCTGGAAGAGGAGGCAGGAGAGCTCCACGCCGGGATCGCGCGACAGGGCGTTGCGGAGGTAGCGGTATTCCCAGCGCGGCTTGCTCTCCACGACGAGCACCCGCAGCTTCTCCTCGCGGATCGCCACCGGCGCCGTCCGCGCGTTGTTGTCGGGGATGGTCTCCCCCGGCTGCGGCGGCACCCTGACCGTCACGGTGAAGTCACCGACCTCCGCCGGGGTCCAGAGCACGGCGTCGCTCGTCCGGCCCATGGGCGCCAACCGCACCTGCCGGGTGAATCGCTGCCCGTCGGAGCACTCGATCTCCACCGCCACCGTCTCCTCCCGCGGCAGCGTGCTCGCAAGCGTGAACGGCACCCGGAACGGCTTCGAGACGACGCCGGTGACCGCGCATTCGACCCCCGCCACCGACACGTCGGGGAGCGGCACGACGCTCCCGACGGGCACGGCGAGCACCGGCACCCCCGCCAGCCGCAGCCCGGTCGCCGCCTGCACCGGGGGCGGTCCCGCGTTCCAGTCGCCGTCGGAGACGAGCACGATCGCGCGCAGCCGCGGATGGCGGCGCGGGGCGGCGTCGAGGGGGTCGAAGAGGTTCGAGCCGGCGGCGGCTCCCTCGCGCGTCGCGGAGATCGGCTCGACGCGGATGTCGTAACGGTCCTCGAGCGGTTTCCAGAAGGCGGGGTCGGACAGCGCCGCCACCGCCTCGCGCCGGCTCGTCGTCCTCCCGTCGGCGCCGCGGACGTCGAGCGAGCCCATGCTCGGCGAATCGTCGACGAGGACCGCGATCGAGGGATTCTCGC
Source organism: uncultured Planctomycetaceae bacterium (assembly GCA_963923225.1). Taxonomy (GTDB): domain Bacteria; phylum Planctomycetota; class Planctomycetia; order Pirellulales; family UBA1268; genus QWOP01. The sequence continues at coordinate 3,668 of CAWUOA010000256.1, read as the reverse complement.
TCGGCCGGCGCTCGACGACCCACTCCGGCTGGTTGAGGAGCAGCGCCACGAGGGTCCCCACGCCGACCCGGAGAAGCTCGAGGAGGCCCACGTCCGCGCGGAACCCGCTCCGCCGCCAGGCGGCGACGGCCACCGCGACGACGAGCGAAAGGAGCATGAGCGACAGGCCGAGCGTGCCGGCCGTCGCGTGGAAGCGGAGGCCCGCGGCGATCGTCGTCAGGTCGGAAGGGGCGGTCATGCCGGCACCTCCGCGGCACGGGGGGCCGCCGGCGCGTCACGCGGGGGCGCGGGGAGCGAGAGCATCCCCTCGGCGGCGAGCGCCAGGAGCATCGCCACCAGGAACGTCCGCCACACCTCCTCGACCACGCCCCCGGCCGCCCCTGCCCGCTGCCGGACGCGGTTGAAGGTGGTGCCGTCGAAGAGGCGGTCGATCTCGTCGTCGGGCACGACCGCCGCGGCGTCCTCCCCGGCCGGGCGGTTCACCGCCACGAGCCTTCCCCGCGACTCGAACACGCCTCCGTGGAACCCCGCCTCGCTCGACGGCGCCGCGGTCCCCGCGACGCGCCGCCACGACGAGTCCGCGTCGCCGCGCTCCAGGAGGGCCGTTCCGGCGTCGGCTTGACGGGCGGACGAAAGCCTCCCGATTCCCCGGTCGATCGCCCGCTGCACCAGCGCGTAGAGCACGATCCCGCCGGCGGCCAGATCGGAGTCGCGCGGCGCCGGCGTGGTGGCGAGGAACGACACCCCGTCACGCGCCGCCCGGAGGAGCAGCGGCGAGCCGTCGGAGAGGGAGGCAAGCGCCGTTCCCTCGCCGCTGGCCGCGCAGACGCGTGCCACCCGCACCTCGCCCACCGGCAGGCTCGTCCCGGCGAGTGTGGAGGCGAGCAATCCCTCGTCGGCGCGCCACGACGTGGGGGAGAGCGGCGGCGACGGCTCGCTCCAGGCCCCCCACCCGATGCCGGCGAAGGTCGCGTCGCCCGGCGATTGGGGCGGCATGAAGAGGACCTCGCCGCCGTCGTCGAGAAAGGCCTCGAGACGCGCGGCGGCCGCCCCTTCCGGAAGCGGCGCCTGCCAGAGAACGAGCGCCACCCCGTCGAGCGATCCGGCCGCCGTGTCGGGATCGGCCGACTCGACCGATGCCTCGAGCAGCTTGTCGGGGGCGATGCCGGCCGCCAACTCGAGGGCTCGCCTGGCCTGGGGATCCTCGGCGACAAGGAGCGTCTTCCGCACCGGGGACCGGCCGAAGGTGAAGAAGAACTCGTTGTCCGCGGGATTGGAGTCGGCGGGGATCGACACCCTCCCCCATCCCGCCGCGGAGGCGTCCCGGGGGGCGGCGGGATCGGCACCCGACAGTGCCGCAGGGTCGATGGCGATGGCGTGGCGGCCGAGCGTGGCGCTGGTGCCGGCCAGATCGATCTCCACCGTCGAGCGGGCGCCGCCGAGTTCGATCCCCACCGGGACGCGGACCGGCCCGGTGTCGGCCTGCCGCGAGAGTGCCAGATCCAGAAACAGCTCCCACCCCTTGCCGGTCGGCTCGTAGGTGGCCTTCGTGACGCGCACGGCGAGGTCGGCGGGAGCCGGGTCGGGAGCCGCGAGGAGATTCACCCGCACGGCGCGCGGACCGGCGGCGAGCCGTCCGCGGATCGCCCGCCAGGCGCCGTCGGCCGGCTTCCAGTCCGCCGCGCGCTGGTCGGAGCAGATCCAGATCGACCCCGCCGAGGCGACGTCGGCCCCGGCCTGCCCGCAGGCCGCCAGCAGCATCCTCGGCAAGTCGGCCGGCGCCGCGGCGGGCTCCCCCTCCGGGACGCGTTCGAGGTCGCCCGGCGCCGAGAGCTCGAGCGGACGGAGGGAGACGCTGTCGAGCAGGATCACGCGGCCGGTGCCGAGCGTGTCGAGCGCCGCGGCCACCTGCCGCTTCGCGGCGGCGAGCTTCGACTCGCCTCCCGGTTCGGTCGCCTGCGACATGCTCGGCGAGCGGTCGAGGAGCACGATCGCACTGGCCCTTTCCCCCCCGACGCCCGACAGCCATCCGCGCGACAGCGGCCGGGCCACCGCCAGCACCAGCGCCGCCACCGCCAGCGTCCTCAAGCAGAGGATCAACCACTGCCGCAGCCGGCTGTAGCCGCGCGAGAGGAGCTTGGCGGCCAGGAGGAAGCGCATCGCCGCCCACTGGACCGTCTGGAAGCGGCGCTGGTTGACGAGGTGGATGATCAGCGGCAGGGCGATCAGGGGCAGCGCCAGGAGGATCGCCGGGGCGAGGAAGCTCATCGCCGTCCCCTCCCCGCCGCGCGGCCGACGAGGAACCGGGCCAGCGCCTTCTCGACGTCGTCGCCGAGCCCGACGCGGTGGTAGTCGATGCCCTGCTCGAGAACCGTCCTCCGGATCGCCACGAACCAGGCGTCGAGCGCCGCACGGTAGCGGTCGGCGATGTCGAGGGGATCGGCGAACAGCGACTCGCCCCCCTCCATGTCGAGGAACCGCGTCGGCCGGCGGAAGTCGAAGTCGAGCTCGCGCGGGTCGAGCAGATGGAAGAGCGCCACGTCGTGGCGGCGGAAGCGGAGGTGCCCGAAGCTGCCGGCGAGCGCCTCGGGATCCATGAACAGGTCGGAGAGGACGACCACCAGCGCCCGCTGCCGCACCGTCTCGGCGATCTCGTGGAGCACCTCCGGGAGCCGCGACGGCCCCTCCGGGAGAGTCTCCTCGAGGGCGTCGAGGACGAGCCCCAGGTGGGCGGGATTGCGCCGCGGGGGAAGATGGCGGACGACGCGGCCGGCGACGCAGGAGATGCCGACGGCGTCCCCTTGCCGGCAGGCGAGGAAGCCGAGGGCGCCGGCGATGCGGCGGGCGACCTCCATCCGGGTGACGCCGGTCGATCCGTAGGCCATCGAGCCGCTGGTGTCGACGACCAGGCAGAGGCGGAGGTTGGTGTCGGCCTCGTACTCCTTGACGTAGTGCCTGTCGGTGCGGCCCCACACGCGCCAGTCGAGTCGGCGGAGATCGTCACCGGGGACGTACTTCCGGTACTCGGCGAACTCCACGCTCGAGCCGCGGTGCGGGCTCACGTGCCGCCCCGACACGCCGCCGATCATCGGCCGCCGCGCCAAGAGCGGCACCGCGGCGAGCCGGGAGAGCATGCCGGTGTCGAGAAAACTGCGGGTGGCCCGGTCGGTGGCCATCGATCAACCCCGCTCGGCGGCCAGCGCCTCGCCCACCAGACGCTCCACGACCTTCCGAGCGTCGATCCCGTCGGCCTGGGCGGCGAAGGTGGTGAGCACGCGGTGGGTGAGGACGGGTGAGGCGACGGCGGCGATGTCCTCGAGGCGCACCATGTAGGCCCCGGTGAGCGCCGCGCGGGCCTTGGCGCCGAGGATCAGGTACTGCACCGCGCGGGGCCCCGCCCCCCACGACACCAGCGGCCGCAGCCATTCGGGGGCGGTCTCCCCTCGAGGCCGCGTGCGGCGCACGAGGCGCGTGGCGAAGGTGTAGACGTGGTCGGGCACCGGCATCCGGCGGACGAGATGCTGGGCGTCGATGATCTCCTCGGCCGTGAGGACGTGATCGAGCGGCGGGAGGGCGTCGCCGGTGGTGGTGCGGGCGATCTGCACCTCCTCCTCCTCCGACGGGTAGTCGACCTCGATCAGGAACATGAAGCGGTCGAGCTGCGCCTC
>CAWUOA010000255.1:0-5120 GCA_963923225.1 uncultured Planctomycetaceae bacterium | reverse complement strand
GCGAGCGCAAGCGCTCCGCCCCAGATCCGTCTCGACCAGCGGGTCTCGGAGGAGACGAGCATGAAGACGATGCCCGCCAGCAGCGTCGCCCCGGCCCCGGCGCGGGAATGGGCCTGCGCACCCACCGTCCAGATCGCGGCCCCGAAGACGAGCAGTGAAAGCGCCGCGCCCCCCCACCCCCACACCGGCCCGCGCCAGCGCGAGCGGCACAGCCCCAGGAGAATCGGCAGGGTGAGATACATCCCCGCGGCGAAGTGATTGCTCACGACGTACGAGCCGATGCCGTCGCCGACGCCCCAGCGCTGGACCCAGTACCGTTGCTGCCCCACCGTCTCATGGCCGGATGCGCTCGCGAACGCCGCCGTCCGCACCGGCGGCATCACCGACGTGGTCCACCACACGTTCTTCTCGGGACCGTGCAGCGGATAGCGGCCGAGGAGGATGCCGTCGTCGTTCATCGGAAAGGCGAGCGCCAGGACCCACACGACGACACCGGCCAGCGCGATGGCACCCGCCAGCACCAGTCGTCGCCGCGCGTCGCGGCACAGGTCGGCGACGACGACGATCGCCGCCAGGCCGACCAGGAGGTGACGCATTCCTTCCGCCGTCGCCCCCGGGTCGATCGAGACCGTGCCGGTGTCGAACCACATCCCTTCGCCGACGGTTCCCCATGCCTTCGCCGACGACGGCGCCAACCATGCCAGTACCGGGAGCGGCAGGGGGACGAGTTGGAGGGCGACCAAGGCGCTGGCGGCGACCGGCACCCAGGCCAGCCAGCCGGAACGGGGCGCCGAGACGATCCAGGCGATCGTCGCCAGCGCCACGACGACGTCGAGTCCGTAGCGGACGCTCGTCGGCGTGCCGCCGAGGAGCATCGGGCCGGCGACCGCGGCCGCTCCGAGGATCGCGACGATCCCCGTTTCGAGCCACCAGCGCCAGACCGGCACGTCGTCTTCCTGGTCGTCCGGGGGGACGATCCCGATCACCATGAGCGAGGTCGGTCCGGCGGTCATGGAGATCCCGTCAAACTCGGGCAGGAAACGGATAAGAACAGGTGTCGCCCCCGGATACGGGAGTCTAGCTGGCGGTTCCTCCCCTTGCATCGGCAGGTCGTCGCGGGAATCGGCACCTGGGGGGGATACGGGTATGATCGCCGCGGTCCCACCCACCCCGGCTCCCGCTCCCGTCGCCAGGAACCACCGCCGTGCCCGGCCCCGTCTTTCTCCGTCGGCCGTGGCTGGTCGTCGCGGCCGCCGTGGCGACCGTCGCCTGGGCGCTCGCGTGCCCGGGCGAGGCAGCCGGCCGCCCCCCCAACATTCTCTTCATCTTCGCCGACGACCTCACCTGCCAGGCGCTGTCGTGTTACGGCGACGCGAGGCGGCTCCTCGACACCCCCTCCATCGACCGGTTGGCCCGCGAGGGGATGCGTTTCGACCGCTGTCTGGTGACCAATTCGATCTGCGGCCCGAGCCGGGCCACGATCCTCACCGGCAAGTACTCCCACAAGAACGGCTTCTACAACAACTCCAACTGCCGCTTCGACGGCGGGCAGCCGACGCTTCCCAAGATGCTCCGGGCCGCCGGCTGGCAGACGGCCGTGATCGGGAAGTGGCATCTGGGGAGCGAGCCGACCGGCTTCGACCACTGGCAGATCCTCCCGGGCCAGGGGATCTACTACAACCCGCCGATGCTCGACGCCACCGGGCGGTCGGTGGAACGCGGCTACGTCACCGACATCGTCACCGAGAAGTCGATCGCCTGGATGCGTGCCCGCGATCCCGACCGCCCCTTCCTCCTCATGACGCAGCACAAGGCGCCGCACCGCGAGTGGGCGCCGGCGATCCGGCACCTCGGCTGGGACGGCGACCGGGTCCACCCCGAGCCCGAGACGCTGTTCGACGACTTCGCCGGCCGTGCCCGCGCCGTCGCCGATCACGACATGGGCCTCGACCGCACCTTCACGCCGCTCGACGCCAAGTTCGTCGCCCCCCCGGGCATCGACGGCGACGACCTCGCCGCCTGGAACGCACACTACGCCCCGCGCAACGCCGCCTTCGAGGCGGCGAAGCCCGAGGGACGCGATCTCGTCCGCTGGCGCTACCAGCGTTACATGCACGACTACCTGGGGTGCGTGAAGGCGATCGACGAGAGCGTCGGCCGACTCCTCGACGAGCTCGACGCCCAGGGCATCGCCGACGAGACGGTCGTCGTCCTCTCCTCCGATCAGGGCTTCTTCCTCGGCGAGCACGGCTGGTTCGACAAGCGCTGGATCTTCGAGGAGTCGTTGCGGACGCCGCTTTTGGTCCGCTGGCCGGGAGTGGTGGCGGCGGGATCGTCTTCCGACCGGATCGTGTCACTGGTCGACTTCGCGCCCACGTTCCTCGAAATCGCCGGCCTGCCGGTGCCCCCCGACATGCAGGGCCGCCCGCTCCAGCCGCTGCTCGCGGAGCGTGCGAACGCCCCCTGGCGCACGAGCCTCTACTACCACTACTACGAGTTCCCGGTGCCCCACCGGGTCCGGCCGCACCGCGGCGTGATCACCGACCGCCACAAGCTCGTCCACTACGAAGGGGATCTCGACGAGTGGGAGCTGCTCGACCGCGTGACCGATCCGGCCGAGACACGAAGCTTCCACGACGACCCGGCCTACGCCGGGACGCTCCGCGAGCTACGTGCCGAGCTCGATCGCCTCATGCACGAGGTCGACGATCTCGAGCCTGTGCCGCGCGAGGCCTACGGCTCGGCGCCGTTGCCGGGCGAGGAACCGGCCGCGAAGCCCTAGTCCGCGCCGCGGGGCGGGCGAGCGCCGCGGACCGAACGAAACCGCGTCCTGCGGCGTATGGACGACTGGCCGCTTCCCCCCGGAGACCCTCCCGTGCGTCCCCTCCGCCCGCTGCATCTGGCTGCCGCCGCGATCCTGGCCGCGGCGCTCGCCTCCCCCGCCGAGGCCCGCAATCCCCCGAACCCCTACTCGAGCTTCAACCTCTCCGGCATCAACTACGGCTCGATGCAGTGGGAGCGCGACCAGCGAGCGGGGAAACGCGTCTGGCCCTACTACAACCAGCCGTCCGGGAACGGCTCGCGCGTGACGGCGTCGGCCGGCGGGTACGGCGGCGCCGGAGGAGCGGTCGTGCGCCAGGGGGGGGGCCGGGCTTGGCGGCGCGGCCGCCGCTAGCGCGCGGTCCGTCACGCGGTCCGCGGCGGGTCGTCCTGGTACATGCGGTAGGTCTTCGTGACCTTCGCGCCGCCGCGTTCGAGCGTCCGCTTCGAGAGGTGGTTCGACTCGAGGACCCAGGAGAACTCCACCTCCTGCATCCCCCAGTCGAGCACCGGCTGCACCAGCGCCCCCATGAGCACGAGCCCCACGCCCCAGGCCTGGTACTCGGGGACGACGTTGGTGCTGATGGCCCGCATCCGCTTGATCCCCTTCTTGTTCCAGAGGAGGCGGAGGAAGCCGAAGGGGAAGAGGCGGCCGTTGATCGCCTTGATGCGCGGGTTGTAGTCGAGGAGGCAGAAGACGGTGCCGATCGGCTTGCCCCCCACCTCGGCGACCATCGCCAGCTCCGGCACGATGAGGTGCTTGAGGCTCGCCGCCATGTGCTTCACCTCGCCGCTCGACAGCGGCACGAAGCCCCAGGTGCCGCCGAGGCTCGAGTTGTAGATGTCGAGGAACATCCGCACTTCCTCGTCGAAGCGGCTCCGGTCGAGGGGGCGGACGGTGACGCCGAAGCGCTCCTTCACCCCCTCGATCATCACGCCGAGCTTGGAGTCGATGGTCTGGAGCATGCCGACCTCGCCCCAGAAGGCGTACATGTCCTCGATCTTCCCGAAGCCGCTCTCCTCCACGAGCCGGCCGTACCAGGGCCGGTTGTGGGTCATCATGAAGAACGGCGGGGTGTCGAAGCCGTCGATGAGCAGGCCGCACTCGTAGTTGAGCGAGGGATTCGCCGGGCCGCGGACGGAGGTCATCCCCTGGGCGCGGAGCCAGTCACGGGCGGCGCCGAACAGCCCGCGGGCCGCGGCGGAATCGTCGTCGCATTCGAAGAACCCGAAGAAGCCGCGGTTCTCGCCGTAGCGCTCCACGTGGCCGGCGTTGACGATCGCGGAGATCCGGCCGACGTCCTGGCCGCCGCGCGAGGCGATGAAGGAGCGGATCTTCGATCGCTCGTAGAAGGGGTGCGGCCGGAAGCCGAGCAGTTCCTCCTGCGACATCACCAGCGGCGGCATCCAGCAGGGGTCGTCGCGGTAGATGCGCCACGGGAGGCGGACGAACCGCTTCTGCTCGGAACGTGTCTCCACCGGCCGGATCGAGAGTTCCGCCACGGATGTCTCCTGCAATGGATCGGGCCGGGCAGCGGGCGCCCCGGCGGGGCACGACGGCCCGTTTCAGCCATCGGCCGGCGGCCGGCCCCGGCGCGGCATCTTCGGCCCGGGCCCGCAGACCCGTCAACGTCGGAACCACCCCCCCCGGATCAAAGTCGCCCCGGGGTTTTCACCGAACTAGGATTGAGAGCAGGTGCGGGGGAGGGATCGACCGCGCCGGCCGGTGTTCCACAGGCTTCCGACAGAGATCCTCCCATGGTGACGCTCGACCCAGCCTCCCCGCTCGCCCCCCCCTCCCGCGACGACCGCCGCGTCGACGTCCTCGTCACCGGCGCCACCGGCCTGGTGGGGAACAACGTCGTCCGGATGCTCCTTTCCCGGGGCGAGTCGGTGCGGACGTTCGTCCGCTCGCGCTCCGCGGCCGACCGCTGCCTGGCCGGCCTCCCGGTCGACACCGTCGTCGGGGCCCTGAGCGACGAGGCGGCGGTGCAGCGGGCCGTCGACGGCGCCAAGGTCGTCGTCCACTCCGCGGCGATGGTCCACTGCGGCTGGCGCCATCAGGCCGAGATGGCCGAGGCGAACGTCGCGGGGACGCGCGTCGTCGCCGCCGCCGCGCGCCGTGCCGGAGCGAGGCTCGTCCACGTGTCGAGCGTCGACGCCATCGGCCTCCGCGCCGACGGCCTCCCCGCCGACGAGGACACCCCTCCCGGCGGGATGCCCGAGTGCCCCTACGTCGTCACCAAGCGCGACGCCGAATGGGTGGTCCATGACGAGATCGCGCGCGGCCTCGACGCCGT
>CAWUOA010000254.1:0-5297 GCA_963923225.1 uncultured Planctomycetaceae bacterium | reverse complement strand
TCGGGGGCGGCTGGGGCGAGCCGTGGCAGGAAGCCCGACGCGATCCAGCCGGCCAGCGCCGTGCCCACCAGGAGCACGCCCGCGGGGAGGCCGCGGCCGAGCGCCGTGGCCGACTGGACCAACGGCGTGGCGTCGGCGACCCAATTGCCCGCGGCGGTGCCGACGAGGACGGCCACGAGGGAGACCAGCGCGAACAGGCCGTTGGCCCCCGCGAGCTTCGAGGGGGCGACGAGCTCCGGGATCGCGCCGACGATCGACGGGGTCATGATCGCCGCCTGCATGCCGATGGCCATCACCGCCGCCAACAGCAGCCACAGCCCCGTCGGCAGGCCGAGCCAGCCGGTGCCGCCGCCGAGTCCGAAGCCGATCACGGCGGTGGCCGCCGCGACGATGAGCACCTCCGCCCCCTTGCACCAGCGGACGACCGCCGTCTTCGACTTCCGGTCGGCCAGCGACCCGGCGAGCCACGAGAAGAGGACGTAGGGAAGCGACAGGCCGACCAGCCCGATCGTGAGCACCAACGACACCCGCCCCTCCTCGACGAGCTTCTTGCCCAGACCGATCGCCAGCCACTTGAGGGCGTGGTCGTTGACGAGCGTGAGGCCACGGACGACCAGAAGGGAGGCGAAGCCTCCGCCGCCGGTGGCCTCGGCCGACGGAGGGGATCGGTCGGAGTCGGTCACGGCGGTGCGTTCCACGGCGGGGGCCCTCGGGGAGTCGGGCGGGGCGGCGTCGGCGAGGATCGGGGCGAAGGAACTGGCCCGCTGTCACGCGGAGGGGGTGGCAGCGGCGGGTGGACCGGGCCGGGGGCCGGCGCCCCCGCACGATCCGCACGATCGCCCCCACCCTTGCCGGGTGTCCCGGCAGGGCCCCCCGCGACGGGGCCGAAGATTACCAGAGGTTTGCACTTCGGAGAGATCGCGACGTATTCTCACCAAGCGGGCACGAAGCCCTGCCGGGCTTGCATTTTCCCACGTCAGGCCCGTTCGCTCGCACGTCCGGAGGACCGCCCGATGCTCGTTCGCCGCCCCGCCCGCATCCACTCCGAGAGCCTGTCGCGCCGCTGCGGCCGCTTCGTCACCGGAGCGATCCTCGCCGGGCTCTGCCTCGCCGCGGTCGAGGGCGTGGCCTCCGCCCAGACGATCGTCTACCGGCCGGTGGTCACCGGGTTCGCCCCGGCGGCCGGGCCGTACGTCGCCAACTACACCCCCTCCGGCAACTACGCCGCCGTCACGGCGTTCTCCCCGCCGGTGATGGCCGCGGCCCCCGTGGCCGCGATCTCGACTCCCGTGACCGCCGTGGTGCCGGCCAGTTCGGTGGCGGTCACCAGCTACGCGGTGCCCGCCATGACCACCGTCGCCCGACCGGTGACGGCCTATTACGCCCCCTCCTACGCGTCGAGCTACACGACCACCTCCTATTATTCCCCCGCCGCCGAGGTCGTCACCGCCGCCTCCCCGATCGTGGCGGCGGCGCCGGTGGTGGCGGCTCCCGTGGGCGTGACCTCCTACTACGCGCCGGCCCCCGTGGCGGTGGCCGCTCCGGTCGCCGTGGCGGCGCCGGTGGCGGTGCCCGTGGCCCCCGCCGCCGTGATGGTGCCTCTCTACCGGCGCGGCCCCTTCGGCGGGCTCCGGCCGGTGCGCGCCGGCTACTGGGGCGCGTACTGAGCGGCAGGCTCAAGATGGCCGCCCGGCCCGGCTCCGAACCGCTCCCCGGCGGCTCGTGACGGCCGGATTCTCCCGGCGAACGTCCCCCTTTCCGGCGGGCAACTGCCCCGGGACGGTGACGTTGCTATAGTGTCGCCGTGACCCGGGCGGCACCGTGTTCGGCAGCACTGCCGCGAGCGATTCCCTCCGGGCCCCCAACCCGGCCGGAAGACGTGCATGACGAGGACGGTGAACATCATCGGCGCGGGCCCCGGGGGCTTGGCCTGTGCGATGCTCCTGGCGGCCGCGGGCGTCCGCGTGCGGATTCTCGAACGGCTCGCGGTGCCGGGTGGACGCACGAGCACGATCGAGGCACCGGGGGGCTACCGATTCGATCTCGGGCCGACCTTCTTCCTCTACCCGCGCGTCCTCGAAGAGGTGTTCGCGGCGTGCGGCCGGAACTTGAGCCGCGAGGTGGAGATGGTGAAGCTCGACCCGCAGTACCGGCTCGTGTTCGGGGCGGGGGGCGAGCTGCTGGCGACGCCCGATCCGGCCCGAATGGAGGCGGAGGTGGCTCGCCTCTCTCCCGCCGACGCCGGGTCCTTCGCCCGCTTCATGGCCGCCAACAGGGAGAAGTTCTCCCGCTTCGCTCCCTTTCTCGAGCAGCCGTTCCAGAGCTGGCTCGACCTGGCCACGCCCGATCTGGTGCGCTTGATGCCGCTGCTCAAGCCCTGGCGGAGCCTGAGCGACGAACTGGGGAGCTTCTTCTCCGACGAACGGCTCCGGCTGGCGTTCACCTTCCAGTCGAAATATCTCGGAATGTCGCCGTTCCGCTGCCCGAGCCTGTTCTCGATCCTCTCCTATCTCGAGTACGAGCACGGGGTCTGGCATCCGATCGGCGGGTGCGGCGCCGTGTCGACCGCCATGGCCCGGATCGCCTCCGAGATGGGGGTGGAGATCCGTTACGAAGAGCCGGTCGAGGCGTTCGAGTTCCACGGCCGCGAAGTCACCGCGGTGCGCACCGCGCGGGGCACCTACGACGCCGACGCGACGGTGGTCAACGCCGACTTCGCCCGCTCGATCCCGCGCCTCGTGCCCGACCGGCTCCGCCGCCGCTGGAACGACCGGCGCATCGCCTCCACGCGGTTCTCCTGCTCGACGTTCATGCTCTATCTCGGCGTGGAGGGGACCTACGACGTCCCCCACCACACGATCTATCTCTCGGAGAACTATCGGGAGAATCTCGCCGACATCGAGCAGCGCCACGCCCTCGGCGACGACCCGTCGATGTACGTGCAGAACGCCTCGATCACCGACCCCACGCTCGCGCCCGCGGGCCACAGCACGCTCTACCTGCTGATCCCCGTCACCCACCGCCATCCCAACGTCGACTGGCGCCGCGAGGCGCCCCGCTACCGCGAGGTGGCCCTCGACCAGGTGGAGCGGATGGGAATCCGGGGCCTGCGCGACCGCATCCGCTACGAGAAGATGGTCACGCCGGACGACTGGGAGAACGCCTACGAGATCCACCGCGGGGCGACGTTCAATCTCTCCCACGATCTCGGCCAGATGCTCCACCTCCGCCCCCACAACCGCTACGAGGACCTCGATCGTGTCTACCTCGTCGGCGGCGGCACCCATCCCGGCAGCGGCCTGCCTGTGATCTACTCCTCGGCTCGGATCACGGCCGACCTCCTCCTCGACGACCTCGGGCTCCGGGCCGCCGTCGTTCCCTCGGGCGCGGCCGTGTCGAACGACGCGGCGGCCGCCCCTGCCTGATCCCCGTCGCACCCACCGCCAGATCCCCGTCGAACCGTCGAGAAAGAGCATGAAAGTCGCGAACGAACGCAACCGTGTGGTGGTGATCGGCGCCGGCCTCGGGGGCCTGGCCGCCGCCTGCACCCTCGCCGCCCGCGGCTACGCCGTCACCGTCTGCGACAAGAATCCCTGGGTGGGGGGCAAGGCGGCGATCCTCTCGGAGCAGGGCTACCGCTTCGACATGGGGCCCACGATCCTCACCATCCCCGCCGTCCTCGAGCGGATCTGGGCCGAGGCGGGGCGTGACCTGGCCTCGTCGCTGGACCTCGTCCGGCTCGATCCGCAGTGGCGGAGCTTCTTCAGCGACGGCTCGGTCCTCGATCTGGTCGCCGACGTTCCGGCGATGCAGTCGCGCCTCGACACCCACGCCCCGGGCAGCGGGTCGGGCACCGGCTACGGCCGCTTCATGGAACTCTCCAGGCGCCTCCACCGGATCTCCGACGAGTACTTCTTCTGGCGGCCGGTCGGCGGCCTGGGGGACATGTTCGACTTCAGCCGCAGCCTGAACCTCGGCATGATGCGCGAGGTGTTCTCGATGCGGCCGGGGAGCACCGTCGCCGGCACCGTGCGCGAGTTCGTCCCCGACGCCCGGGCCGCGCAGATGTTCGACCACTTCACGCAGTACGTCGGCAGCTGCCCGGAGTCGTCGCCGGCGGTGCTCTGCGGGATCGCCCACATGCAGTCGCGCGACGGGGTGTGGTACCCCCGCGGCGGCACCGGCGCCGTGCCGCGGGCCCTCGCCGAGCTCGCGGCGGAGCTGGGGGTCGAGATCCGCACCCGCACCGCCGTCAAGCGGATCGTCGTCGAGGGGGGGCGGGTCCGCGGCGTGGTCACCGAGCAGGGGGAAACGATCCCCGCCGCGGCGGTGGTGAGTAACTCCGACAGCGTCCGCACCCACCGGGAGCTCGTCGACGGCAAGCCCGCCGCCCGCTTCCTCCGCCGCCGCAAGTACGAGCCGGCCTGCTCGGGCGTGGTGCTCTATCTCGGCTTGAACAGGCGCTACGAGCAGCTCCTCCACCACGACTTCGTCTTCTCGCGCGATCCGCACGAGGAGTTCGACTTCATCTACCGCCGCGGCGAGCCGGCCCCCGACCCGACCTGCTACCTCTGCGCCCCGGCGGTGACCGAGCCCGAGGTGGCCCCGCCGGGCTGCGAGGCGCTCTACGTCCTCGTCCACACCCCCTACCTCCGCCCGCACCACGACTGGTCGAAGATGCTCGGCCCCTACCGCCGGAAGATCATCGACAAGCTCGTGCAGACCGCCGGCCTCGAGGATCTCGAGAAGCACATCGTCGTCGAGCGATTCCTCACGCCGCAGGACATCAACGACCGCTACCACGTCCTCGACGGGGCGATCTACGGACTGGCCAGCCACGGCCGGCTCACCGGCGCCTTCAAGCCCTCCAACCGCTCGCCCGACATCGAGGGGCTGTACCTCGCCGGCGGCTCGGCGCATCCCGGCCCGGGGATGCCGATGGTGCTGATGTCGGGGTGGATCGCCGGCGACACCGTCGACAAGGACCGGCTCGTGGAGCGGTCTGCCCCGGCACGGTCCCCGGCCTGACCGCCCCGGAGGATTCGGCCGTGGACACGACCCCGCCTGACGCGAGCGGAGGAGCGGGAGAGCGCGACGAACTCCCTCCGTTCTCGCGGCCGCTCTTCGGCTGGTTCATGGTGTGGGTGCGGCGGATGATGCGCCGCCAGTTCCATGCCCTCAGGCTCCTCGCCGACGGCGCCGGCGCGCACGACGCGCCCGACATCGGCTCGGAGCCGGTGATCTTCTACACCAACCACCCCGGCTGGTGGGATCCGCTCGTGTTCTTCACCGTCGCC
>CAWUOA010000253.1:0-5323 GCA_963923225.1 uncultured Planctomycetaceae bacterium | reverse complement strand
CTCACGCCAGCACCTCGCGGATGACCTGACCGTGGACGTCGGTGAGGCGGCGCTCGAAGCCGTTGTGGCGGAAGGAGAGCCGCCGGTGGTCGAGGCCGAGCAGCCAGAGGATCGTGGCGTTGAAGTCGTAGAGCGGGTGGACGTCCTCGACGGCCTTCACGCCGAGGGCGTCGGTGGCCCCGTGGCTCACCCCGGGCTTCACGCCGGCGCCGGTGAGCCAGCAGGTGAAGCCGTCGGGGTTGTGATCGCGGCCCTGGGCCCCCTTCTGGAAGAAGGGCATCCGCCCGAACTCCGTGCACCAGACGACGAGCGTGTCGTCGAGCATGCCGCGGGCGCGGAGATCGCGGATCAGGGCCGCGGCCGGCTGGTCGAGGATCGAGGCGTGGCGGTCGTACTGCTCCCTGAGCTTCGAGTGGCCGTCCCAGTTGAGCTCGCCGCCACTGGCGTAGGCGCCGTTGAACAACTGCACGAAACGCACCCCCTGCTCGAGGAGCCGACGGGCGAGGATGCAGTTGCGGGCGAAGGCCGCCTTGAGCGGATGCTCGGCGTCGTCGGCGCCGTAGGCGCGGAGGGTGGCCGCCGACTCCCCCGAGAGATCGCTGACGCCGGGGACCGCCAGCTGCATCCGCGCGGCGAGCTCGTAGGAGGCGATCCGCGCGGCGAGCGCCGCGTCGGCGGGCGTCTCGGCGAGCCGGCGGCGCTGCCAGCGCTCGAGCGCCGCACGCGCGGCGGAGTCGGCGTCCCGGCCGACCGTCGCCGGCACCGCCAGATGGCGCACCGGCGAGCTGGCGGAGAGCGTCGTCCCCTGAAACTCCGCCGGCAGGAACCCCGGGCCCCAGTTGTTGGAACTGGCCTGGGGGATGCCGCGCGGGTCGGGGATGGCGACGAAGGCGGGGAGATCGGCGCACTCGCTGCCCAGGGCGTAGGTCGTCCAGGCCCCGAGGCTCGGGAACCCGTCGGCGGCGAAGCCGGTGGAGAGGAAGTTCTCCGCGGGCCCGTGGGTGTTGGTGCGGCTGGTGAGGGAATGGACGAAGGCGATCTCGTCGGTGAGCCCGGCGAGGTGCGGGATCAGGTCGGAGACCATCTTGCCGGTCTGCCCGCGCGGTCGGAACGCGTACTGCGGCCGGGCGAGGTTCCCCGCCGGCCCCTGGAAGGTCACCGCCGGCCCGCCGGGCAGCGGCTTGTCGTCGTGCTTCAGAAGCTCGGGCTTCCAATCCCAGGTCTCGAGCTGGCTCACGGCCCCGGCGCAGAAGATCACCAGCACCCGCTTCGCCTTCGCCGGGAGGTGCGCGGCGCGGGGCGCGTAGGGGCGTGCCGGATCGATCGCGGGCACGATCGGCCCGGCGCCGGCCGGTTCGGAGCCGCTCGCGGCCCCGTCGCGGGCGAGGAGGTCCAACAGCGCCATCGATCCCGCCGCGGTGGCCGTCGACGAGAGGAATCGGCGCCGGTCGAGGAGGTCGGCGGCGGGGAGGGAGCGGCCGGCGGGCATGGCGGGGCTTCAGGGGAGGACGAGGAAGTCGTCGGTGTTGAGGAGCACGCGGCAGAATGCGGCGAGGCCGTGGTCGCCCACGAGCGTGTGGCCGTCGGCCCGCTCCTCGGGGCTCGGCTCGCGGCCGGCCGCCAGCCGCACGGCGCGGGTCACCTGGCGGTCGATCGGGTCGCCCGTGCCGGCGGCCGTCTCGCGCGCCACGCGCGCGGCGAAGGCCTCCGCCACCTGGAACGTGAAGGGGCTGTTCATGAGATTCAACGCCTGGATCGGCGTCGTCGAGCGGCGCCGGAGGGCCATCGTCTGGCCGGCGTCGGGGCAGTCGAAGGCGCCGAACACGCTCTCCTTCTCCATCCGCACCTTGTGCGCGTAGATCATCCGCTTGAGGCCCGCTCCGGAGAAGGTCTCCACCGGCTCGAAGCCGTCGAGGCCGCCGCGCTTGTTGAACAGGTCGAAGCCCCGGCCTCCGACCGACGGATCGAGCAGGCCGCTCACGGCGAGCATCGAATCCCGGATCGCCTCCGCCTCGAGCCTCCGCCGCGGATACCGCCAGAGGAGCCGGTCCTGCGCGTCGCGCGCGAGGCCGTCGGCACGCGGCGCCGACGATTGCCGGTAAGCGGCGGAGAGGACGATCTGCCGGTGGAGACGGGCGAGCGACCAGCCGTGGGCCACGAGGTCGGAGGCGAGCCAGTCGAGCAGCTCGGGGTGCGTCGGCGGTGAGCCTGAGCGACCGAGATCGCTCGACGTCTCCGCGATGCCGGTGCCGAAGTGCCACTGCCAGATCCGGTTGGCGATGACGCGCGCGGCGAGCGGATTGGCCGGATCGACGATCCAGGAACCCAGCGCCACGCGGCGCGCCTGCTCGGGAGCGTCGGCGGGGAGGCTCATCGGCGGCGGTCCGTCGTCGAAGGCGGCGGGGGAGCGGGGCCCCACCTCGTCCCCCGGCTGTTCGGCGTCGCCGCGGTGGAGGACACGGGCCGGGTCGGGCGCGGTGAACTGCCCGGCGAACACCGTGAGTCCCTCGCCGAGCGCCGCGATCCGCGCCTTCGCCTCGCGCTGCTCCACGTCGATCGCCTCGAGCGCCGCCCGGTCTTCGTCCGAAAGGCCCGCTGCGGGGGCCGTCGCGTTCGCCGGAGCGGAGCCGTCGGGGGCGAGGCGGTCGCTGTCGTCGGCGACCCGCTCGAGCGGGCCGTCGGGCCCGTCGGCCAGCGCCACCGAATAGCGGATCGCGGTGCGGTCGGAATAGACGCCGTTCCTGTCGCGGCCCCACACGATCCGGTCGACCGTCGCGGGTTCGCGGAAGGCGATCTCCACCCAGCCGCCCCCGGTCTCGTTCGACATCCAGCTGCGCTCGTTGCCGTAGGCGCCGTCGTTGACGAAACGGGGCTCGTGTCGGTCGGGCGCGACGTTGTCGCCGGAGGTGGTGAACGTGGCGCCGGCCGTGGCGGCGGCGACGTTGGTGCCGGCGGTGTCGAAGACCTCGAGCTCGTCGATGCAGGGCTCGAGCGAGTTGGTGGCGTGGATCGTGAAGCGGATCCTGGTCGCGCGCCGGGGGGCGATGCGGTCGACGTTCAGCCGCGACGACACCGCCGGCCGCGCGGTGCCGGAGCCGGCGAGCGGACCGCGGGCCGAGCGGGCGACGTCGAGCTCCGTCAGCCGGGCGCGGAGGCGGGCGATCTCGGCGCGCCGGGAGACGGCGTCGCCGGTGAGGAGATCGCGGTCCTCGTAGCGGACGCCCGAGACGGCGGCCTGGAGGGAGTAATAGTCGCGCGTGGTGACGGGATCGAACTTGTGGTCGTGGCAGCGGGCGCAGCCGATCGAGAGGCCGAGGAAGGCCTCGCCGACGTTCACCAGCACGTCGG
The DNA here is from genome assembly GCA_963923225.1 of uncultured Planctomycetaceae bacterium. Taxonomy (GTDB): domain Bacteria; phylum Planctomycetota; class Planctomycetia; order Pirellulales; family UBA1268; genus QWOP01. The sequence continues at coordinate 1,975 of CAWUOA010000253.1, read as the reverse complement.
CCAACGCGTCCTGCCGGGCGGCCCGCTTGGAGACGTCGTCGGCGCCGATCTGCCCCGGGAGGAGGACCGCGGCGGTGACGAGGAACCCGGTGGCGGCGTCGTCCCCCTCCGCGTCGCCGGCCAGCTGCCGGCGGACGAACGTGTCGTAGGGCATCCCCGCGTTGAACGCCGCGATCACCCAGTCGCGATAGGGCCAGGCGTTGGCCCGCTCGGTGTTGACCTCGTAACCGTGGGTGTCGGCGTAGCGGACGACGTCGAGCCAGTGCTGCGCCATCCGCTCGCCGTGGCGGGGAGAGGCGAGGAGCCGGTCGACGACGCGCTCGAAGGCGTCCGGCGCGGCGTCGGCGAGGAAGGCGTCGGCCTCCTCCGGGGTGGGGGGAATCCCGGTGAGATCGAGCGACACGCGCCGCAGCCACGTGGCCCGGTCGGCCTCGGCCGAGGGGGCGAGCCCCTCCGCCTCGAGGCGGGCGAGGATGAAGCGGTCGATCGGGCCCCGCGTCCAGGCCCCGTCCCGCACCGACGGCGGCTGGGGGGGCGAGAGGGGGCGGAAGGACCAGTGGTCGCGCCGGTCGACGGCCGTCGCGGTGTCGGCCTCCGCGGGCCACTCGGCCCCGGCGTCGACCCACGCGGCGAGGAGGGCCGCCTCCTCGGCGGTGAAGGAGGGGAAGGGGGAGTCGGCGGGGGGCATCCGCAAGTCGGCGTCGTCGCCGCGCGCGGCGCGCACCAGCGGGCTCTCCGCCGCGCGGGCGGGAACGATCGAAGGCCCGTGGCCGTCGCCGCCGGCGAAGGCGCCGGCGCGGAGATCGAGCCGCAGGCCGCTCTTGGCGAGCTCGCCTGAATGGCAGGGGGTGCAGGATCGCTCGAGGAGCGGGCGGACGTCACGGACGAAGTCGGGGCCAGCGGCGCTCGCCGGCACGCCGCCGGGGGAGATCGCCGTCAGGAGCGCGGCCATGATCGCGGCCATCGCCGCGAGGCCGACTCGCTCGAGGGCTCCGGGGGCCCGACATGCCTCGCGGGAAGATGGCACCCTCGTCGACTCCCGTCAGGATCGGCCCGCCGGACCGCCAGTCCGGCAGCCCAGCCGTTCGAGGATCGCCGCGGTGGCGTCGTGCGCCTCGGCGACCCACTCCACGATCTTCTCGGGCTCCGGGGAGAACTCGAGCTCGATGCTCGCCGTGCCGTCCCAGCCGGTGTCGCGGATCGCGGCGAGGTAATCGGCGATCGGCGTCACGCCGCGGCCCGGCGGGAGGTCGCCGTGGACCCGGCCGTCGCAGTCGCTGACATGGACGTGCTCGATCCTCCCTGCCAGGCGCGCGATCTCCGAAGGCGGCGTGCCGACGAGGTGCAGGTGGGAGATGTCGCAGTTGGCCAGCACCGTGTCGGGGAGGGCGACGTCGTCGAGGAAGGCGAGCATCGTGTCGATCGAGTTGACCAGCGACAGCCGGAAGGGCTCGAGCTCGATCGCGATCCGCAGGTTGCGGTCGGCCGCGTAGCTCCCGAGAACCCGGACGGCGTCGACGCCGAGCCGCCACTGCTCCGCCGGCGGGATCACCTCCTGCTGCCAGACGTACTCGCCGAGCACGAGCAGCAGGTTCCGGCAGCCGTATTCGGCCGCGAGGTCGAGATGGGCCCGGCAGCGGTCGAGGTGGAAGCGGCGCACCGGGGGGCTGAAGTCGACCAGCCCCAGCGCCACGCAACACAGGCTCTCGATCGGCAGGTCGAGCTCGCGGCAGGTGTCGGCGATCAGCCGCCGCTCCGCGGCGGTCATGTCGAGCGGGTCGGCGAGGAGATCGACCGAGTCGAAGCCGAGACGCTTCGTCTGCTCCAGGCCGAAACGGGTCCCCTTGCCGGCCTGGGCGAACGCCGAGTTGATGAGGCCGAGTCTCACGCGTCTCCCCCGGGGACAATCGGAAACGATCCGCCGTGGAGCGGACGGCGGAAACGGCCATCCCCCCTTCGGGCCGGCAGAGAGACC
>CAWUOA010000252.1:0-5331 GCA_963923225.1 uncultured Planctomycetaceae bacterium | reverse complement strand
ACATGGCGGCGGTCACCGACGCCGGCGGGGTCGTTCCCCTGGACCGGCTCGAGGATTCGATCGCCCCAGGGGAGATTCCCGTCGGCTTCGAGGGGCAGGTGATCGTCGCGGACGGCTCCGACGCCCGCTCCAACTGCCACGGCTGGGTGTTCACCGGCGGCCGCTTCTGCATCCCCGGCGAGAGCGTCGACACGATCCTCCGCGACAACGGCTACGAGAAAGTCGCCGACGCGCGGCCGGACGATCTCGTCATCTACCGTGGCGACGCCGGTGAGCCTGTCCACACCGGCGTGGTGAAGGCGGTCGGGGAAGGGGGGTTCGTCCTCGTGGAGAGCAAGTGGGGACAGCTCGACGTCTTCTGGCACACCGCCGACACGCGGGCCTACGGCTCGCGCTTCGATTACTGGCGCAGCCCCCGCGACGGGCATCGGCTGCGGCTGGTGGCCGACCCGGCGACGGCGCCGCGGGCGGAGCCGCGGGGCGACGCGGGGTCCGAAGGACCCGTCCGCAACTGATCCCCCTCCGGCCGCGTGCCGAGGGGCCGTGATCGCGCTCGACGACGTTCGACGACGGCGACGGTCGCGTCGGAGTCGCGCGAGTGTCCGGCCGCGGGTTTTCCCGACGATTCGCGGATCCTCCACGAGCGATTGCCCCCGCTCGACTTCGCGCCGACGGTTGCCACGAGCGGACTCGATGCCGGCCACCTGCCGCGAGCGGCGGGGGGCGGGCGAGGACGCCCCGGGAGGGGCGGGCCGCTCGTTCTCGGCCGGCGAGGCGCCGGGTGCCCGCGACATGCGGGCGCCGGGTGGGACGCGGGCCGCCGCGGGAAGCGCGCCGGAGGGCGTGCGAGAGGATCCCGCGCGCCAGGCAGGGCGATCGAGCGTCAGTCGTCGCCATCGCGCTGCCCGAGGGTCCCATGCGCCTTTCGTCGCACCTCCTCGCTTCCTCGCTCTGCATCGTGGCCGTCGCGACGCTGCCGGCGGCCGCCGAGACGTCGAGCCTCGGGCTCCGCCCGTCCGCGGCGACGACGGATCCCTGGGCCACCCCCGCGCCGATCGCCGCCGATGACGGGCTCGACGACGCCGCTGGTGTCCCTCGTCGCCGCTCCGGTCGCGGCCCGCGCGAATCAGCGACGGACCTGGATCTCGCCACGCTGCCGGTGCCGCTGTCGTTGAGCCCCGTCACCGAGAGGATCCTCATCGGTCTTCCCAGCGGTCCATTCATGCCGTTCTCGGAGTGGAGCCGTCTTCCCCCGACGGCGATCGTCGCACCCGGCATCCGCGTCGATCGGCCCTCCGATCGGATGCTGATCTCGGTGGCGAACCTCTCCGAGACCTGGGCCGACGACACCCGATTCCGGGCCCGGCTCTTTCCCTCGTTGTCCGGGGCTCCATACGGCGTCGGTCCGCTCGGGGCCGGCGCCCGAGCCGCCGAGCCGGGCTCCTCTCCGCGCACTCGGCCGTCGGCGACGGTGCTGCCGCTGGTCATCGCGCCGCTCGCCCTGGCCGTCGTCACGGTCGGATCGTTCCGCCGACGGAGGCGCACCTGACGAGGCAATCCGCACACGGGGAGCGGACGGGCACCGCGGGTGCCCGCGGACGGCCGCCTTCCCCCCGCGCACGACGCAAAGAGAAAAACCCCTGAAGGGAAACCGATCGATGAAGACCGACCGACAGCTCCAACACGACGTGCTCGCCGAACTCGAGTGGGATCCGAGCATCGACGCGGCGAAGATCGGCGTCGCCGCCTCCGACGAGGTGGTGACGCTCACCGGGACCGTGTCCACGTTCCGCGAGAAGGCCCAGGCGGAGAAGGTGGCCAAGCGCGTCTACGGCGTCCGCGCCGTGGCCAACGACCTGGTCGTCACCGTCCCGGGGCGGCTCGAGCGATCCGACGCCGACATCGCCAAGGCGGCGGTGACGGCGCTGGAATGGGATCCGCAGATCGACGAGAAGCGGATCACCGTCGGGGTCCGCGACGGCTGGGTGACGCTCGAGGGCACCTGCGACTGGAAATACCAGGCCGAGGCGGCCGAGAGCCACGTTCGCACGCTCTCCGGCGTCCGCGGCGTCTCCAACAAGATCGCCGTCGCCGCCTCGAGCCGCGCCGCCGACATCAAGCAGCGGATCGAGGAGGCCTTCCGGCGCAGCGCCAACATCGAGGCCCGCAGGCTGTCGATCGATTCGACCGACGGCCGCATCGTCCTCCGCGGCCACGTCCGCACCTGGACGGAGCGCAACCAGGCGCAGGCGGCGGCCTGGTCCGCCCCCGGCGTCACCGAAGTCGACAACCAGCTCCTGGTCGTTCCCTGAGTCGCCTGTCCGATCCTTCGCCGGACCGGGCGCGGAGCCCGGCCGGCATGTCCTTCGTTTCCCGCGTGCCTGCCACGCCCATCCCGAGGAGTTTCCCATGCCCCTGCTTCCCCTGCGCAAGCGTTTCCCCTCCACCGAGCTCGCGGTGCCGTCGCTGTCGAGCGTCCGCGACGAGATGAACCGACTCCTCGACGGGATGTTCCTCCGCCCGTTCGCGGCGCCGACGCTCCTCGAGACCGGCGACGGCTCGGCGTGGATCCCCGCCATCGATCTCTCCGAGACCGACACCGAGATCCAGCTCCGCGCCGAGCTGCCCGGCGTGAAGCCCGAGGACGTCGACGTCAACGTCTCCGGCGAGCGCCTGACGATCTCCGGCGAGAAGAAGTCGGCGAAGGAGTCGAAGGGCAACGGCTGGGTCCACCGCGAGACCGCCTGCGGCGCGTTCAGCCGCACGCTGATGCTGCCCGACTCGGTCGATCCGGCGAAGGTCACCGCGAAGTGCGACAACGGCGTGCTCGTCGTCACGCTCGCCAAGCAGCCCTCGAGCAAGGCCCACAAGATTCCGGTGAGCTGCGGCTGACGCCCGCGGCGCCGTGCCCACCCCGCCTGCGTTTCCCCTCCCCGTCGCGCGCCCACCGTGGGCCGTCGACGCGATCCTCACCGAAGCAAGAGTCGCCACGGCCGGCGCGATCCCGGAGATCACGCCATGTCCCGTCGCACCGACGGCCTTCCGTCCGCGCTCCTGCCCCGTTCCCTGGGAGCCCTCGCCTGGCTCTTCTGCTCGCTCCTCCTCGTCCCGCCGCTCGCCGTCGCGGCCCCGCTCTCCTTCGAGGGCATCGGCACGGGGACCAACGGTCCGATCCACGTGACGGCGGGCTTCGCCGCCAGCGGAAACCTCGTCACGCTCATTCTCACAAACGACGGTGCTCCCACCGCGAGCAAGGCGGAGGTGCTGACGAGCTTCTACATGAAGATCGTCACCCCCACCGGGCTCAATCCCCTGACGCTGACGCCGCACCAGGGGCTCGGGGCGGCCTACCAGCTCGCCGGCAATGGAAGCGGGACGAGCGACGTCGCCGCGTCATGGGCCGTGACGTCCAGCGGCCATTACTGGCGCACCCCGCCCGACACCGCGATGGCCTCGGACCTGTTCGCGTTCAAGAACTTCGACCAGGGCTGGCAGGCGAAGCAGTTCACGGCCTCGGGGAACGGACCCCAGCCGCGCTACAACTTCGGCATCGGCACGGTGGGGAACTCGGGCTTCGCCCCGGACGGGGTTTCCCTCTCCTTCAACGGCAACGTCGTCAAGGGGCCGGTCTATCCCGGCGGCACCACCGTCACCACGGGCACCGGCACGGCCGTCTATCCCGGCGTCCAGCAGACCGGCTCGAACTTCTCCGAGATCAATCTCGGCATCTATTCGGTGGGGAAGTCTGGGGAACCCGTGCTCCGGGATTCGTCGCTGCTGACGAACGTCCTGGTGCGGACGTCGGGGACGTTCGTCTTCGACAGCAGCATCAATTTCGGCACCGACGGCGCCCTCCTCGACGCCTACGTCACGGACGGCGTCTTCGCCTTCGGCACCTCGCCCGACCTGGCGATTCCCGGCATCCGCCATCTCCCGGAGCCGGGCACGCTCCCGATGGTGGCGACCTTCGCGGCCGGGGCGGCCGGCTGGTCGGTGTGGCGGCGGCGCGCACGCCGCCGCGTCTGAGCCGCGTCGACCGCGCGGCCGCCGATCGGGTGGCGGCCGCGCGGTCGCGTGCCGCGTCGTCCTCTCCATCCTTTTTCAGGAGTCGTCCGATGCCTCCGCACTCCGCCGCAGGCCGCGTCGCGGCCCATCGCCCGGAATCGCTCGAGCGGATCGCGGCGCTCTCGCGATCGTGGCTCTTCACGCTGCTCTCCGCGATCGTGGCGATCGGAGCGCTGGCGTCGTGCGATTCGGTGCCGGCGCAGCACCGCGCCGCGCGCGATTGAAACGACGTGTCCACTTTTCGGCGCTGCCGCCGCGCCGCTTCCGCTCTTCGAGGGATCGACGCATGCCCGCCACGCTGCACGACGCGCACGATTCGGCCGCGGGAAGGCGCTTGACTTGTCCCCGCGCGCCTGTATCTTCTTCCTCCGAACGAGGGAAGCGGGCCATGTCGGTGCCCGCGGGCTTCCTGCCCGCGACGCGCGAAACGGCTCCTTCCCCCGTCGGTCCGCCGCCATCGGCGACGGACGCGGAAGACGTGGCGAGGGACACGCGGACACAGCCGTCCGCAGGTCGATCGCACCGTAAGCCGACGTGGATCGGGTCCGAAAGGGCCTCATTCCCCGTCGGCTTTTTTTGTTTCTGTCCGGCTCGGCTCACCGACGTGGGGCGGCTGCCGGAAGGGGGCGAAGCGTGGGGAACTCCGTGGGGAAGGTGCGCGCACGCACCCCCTTCCGGAGGCGTGCAGGGATGCGAACCGTGATTTTCAATCGCACCAGCATCACGCACGAGGAAACCACCCGATGCACGACGACCATCCCGTCGGCCTGCCCGCCCCGACCGAGCTGCAGCGCCTCGCGAGACAAGTGGCACAGGCCGCAGGCACCTTCGAGAACATGCTCCTCCACCGCGTCCCGCGCGCGGTGAGCGTCGTCGCGGCGGACGACTGGATGGTGATCCACCTCCAGGAGGACTTCGACGCCGTCGAGCGCCGCCTCGCCGCGGCCGGCGACGGCCGGCAGCGCGTCGAGGAGTTCCACCGCTTCCTCTTCGAGAACTCGCTCCCCTCCCTCTGCGCCCACGTCCGCCGGGCCACCGGCGTGCAGTTGAACGGCGCGGTGGCCCACGTCGACGCCGATGCCTGCACCGTGCTGAAGACCTTCAGCACGCATCCGGCGGTCGATCTCTTCGTCCTCGGCCAGGGCCTCCCCGGCCTGGGCGTGCCGGTGAACTCTCACCGGCATGCCGATCGCGCGAACGGCACCGGACCCGTCCGCCTCTGATTCCCTCCCGGAAGGAGCCGTCACTCATCAGGAGAACGTTCCA
>CAWUOA010000251.1:0-5340 GCA_963923225.1 uncultured Planctomycetaceae bacterium | reverse complement strand
GGTCTACGACCAGTACTTCGAGACGCCGGAGCAGGTGGAGGAGTACATGGACGCCGTCCTCGGTCCGGGCGGCCTGGAATTGGGCGAGGGGAGGAAGCGGAAGAATCGGAAGAAGTCGATCCGCGGGCGGCGCCCCGATCCGTTGGCGGTGATCCGGTGAGCTCGACGCGACGCGTGGCGGGCGCGGGGCCGGGCCTCGCGCTCCAGTCGTGGCCCGCCGATCCGCGGGCCCCGTCGCTCCTCCTCCTCCACGGCGTCTCGCGGCGCGGGCGCGGGTTCGCCGGCGTGGTGCCGTCGCTCCAGCACCGATTCTCCGTCCACGCGCTCGACCACCGCGGCCACGGAGCGTCGGACCGGTCGGAGAGCTATCTGGTGCGCGATTACGTCGCCGACTGCATCGCCGTCGTCGAGGGGGCGCTCGTCGGGCCGGTCGTCCTCCAGGGGCACTCGCTCGGGGCGCTCGTCGCCTTGCTCGTCGCCGCGGCGCGGCCCGAACGGGTGGCCGCGGTGGTCCTCGAGGATCCCCCCGGGCCGACGTTTCTCGCGGAGATCTCCCGAAGCGATTACGCGTCGCTCTTCGAGCTCTACCGGCGCCATGCCGGCAGCCCGCTTCCCGTCGGCGAACTGGCGCGCGTGCTCGCCGACGCGGAGCTCCCCAGCCGTTCCGGTCCGCCGCGGCGATTCGGCGACATCCGCGACGCGGCCGGCCTGCGTTTCACCGCCGCGTGCCTCGCGTGCCTCGATGGGGCGACGATGGATCCGCTGCTGGCCGACGCCTGGCTCGAAGGCGTCGATCTCGTGGCCGCGGCCCGCGAGGTCCGCTGCCCCGTGCTCCTCCTCCGCGCCGATCCCGCCCTCGGGGGCATGCTCCCCGACGGGGACTTGTCGGCGCTCGTGGGGGCGCTCCGCGACGCGGCGCTCGTCGACTTTTCCGCAGGGTCGCCGTGGGGCAGGGCTGGGCACGGGATCCTGGGGCAGTTCCCCGACGCGGTCGCCCGGTTCGTGATCCCGTTCCTCGAATCGACGGCGGTTGCCGACTGACCCCGCGCCGCGTACGCTCGCCCGCGAGGATCCGAGCAGGCACTGGGGGGGACGACATGCGAAGCGAACCGGGCACGACGGTCATCTCCAATGGCCGTCTCTTCGACGGCACCGGCACGCCGGCCATTCCCGACGCCGCGGTCGTCGTCACCGACGGCACGATCCGCTGGGTGGGGCCGGCCCGGGGGATGCCGCCGCAGGACCCGCTCGCGCGCCGCATCGACGCCCGTGGCGGCACGATCCTCCCCGGCCTCGTCGAGGCCCACTTCCATCCCACCTACTTCGACGTCGCGGCCCTCGAGGACCTCGACATCAAGTATCCGGTGGAGTACGTCACGCTCCTCGCCGCCGCCAACATGCGACTGGCGCTCGAGTGCGGCTACACCGCCGCCCGCAGCGGCGGCAGCCTGTTCAACATCGACGTGTGGATGAAGAAGGCGATCGAGAACGGCATCGCCGTCGGCCCGCGCCTCGTCGCCAGCGGCCGGGAGATCTGCGGCGTCGGCGGCCTGATGGACTGGAACCCCGACTTCCGCCGCATCGGGATGGAGGGGCTCGTGCTCCTGGTCAACGGCCCCGACGAGGCCCGGGCCGCGGTGCGGAAGCTCGTCAAGGACGGCGTGGAGTGGGTCAAGACCTACCCCACCGGCGACGCGGCCGCCCCCGACGTCAACGACCACCACACCCTCTGCATGACCTTCGACGAGATGCGCGCCGTCGTGGCCACCGCCCACAACCACGGGCTGAAGGTCACCGGCCACTGCCGGGCCACCGAGGGGATCAAGAACGCCTTGAAGGCGGGCTATGACGCCATCGAGCACGGCACCTTCATCGACGACGAAGGGCTCGAGCTGCTCCTGGCCCGCGACGTTCCCTGCGTGCCGGCGCTCTACTTCGAGAAGGCGAGCGTGGAACGCGGCCGGGAGTTCGGCCTCTCGCAGCGCGTCATCGACGGCCATCAGGAGACGCTCGAAGGGGGCGCCGAGAGCGCCCGTCGCATCCTCCGCGCGGGCGGCCGGCTGGGGATGGGGGGCGACTACGGCTTCGCCTGGAATCCCCATGGCGACTACGCCAAGGAGCTCGAGTTCTTCGTCGAGGACGTCGGCCTCTCGGCCGAGGAGGTGCTCATGTGCGCCACCAAGACCGGCGCCGAGATCATGGGCCGCGGCGCCGAATTGGGGACGATCCATCCGGGCAAGCTCGCCGACATCCTCGTCGTCGACGGCGATCCCCTGGCCGACATCGCGCTGCTCCAGGATCGGAGCCGGTTCATCGCCGTGATGCAGGGGGGGGTGGTGAAGGCGGGCCGGCTCGCCGCCCCGGCTGGCGCCGCGGCGCCGTGAGACGGCCGGGGAGCCGGAGGGAGGAGGGTGGTATAAAAGTCCCTTCCGACCGACCGCCCCGGGAAAGACGACCGTGATCGAACCGCGCACGCTGAAGGGTTTCCGCGACCACCTTCCGGCCCAGGCCCTCGCCCGCGAGACGCTCCTCGACGTGGCCCGGCGCGTCTACCGCTCCTACGGCTTCGTGCCGATCGACACGCCGGCGCTGGAGTACCTCGAGATCCTCACCGGCAAGGGGAGCGAGGAGACCGACAAGCAGCTCTATTCCTTCGAGGATCACGGCGGCCGCGCGGTGGGGATGCGCTTCGATCTCACCGTCCCCTTCGCCCGCTTCGCCGCGCAGCACGTCGGCACGCTCGGCATCCCCTTCAAGCGCTACCACATGGCGACGGTGTGGCGCGGCGAGAACACGCAGCGCGGCCGCTACCGCGAGTTCATGCAGTGCGACTTCGACACGATCGGCACCACGAGCCCGCTTGCCGATCTCGAGACCGTGCTCGTCGTCCACGATCTCCTCGCGGCGATCGGCCTGGAGAAGTTCACCGTCCGGGTCAACGACCGCCGCATCCTCTCCGGGATCCTCGAACGACTCGGCCTCGCCGACCGTTCCACGACCGTCCTGAGGATCCTCGACAAGCTGGGGAAGGCGACGCCCGACGCGGTGGCCGCCGAAATGGCCGGCCACGGGATCGCGGCCTCCGCGGTCGCCGATCTCCTGGCCCTCGCCACGCTCACCGGCTCCCCCGCCACGATCCTCGCCGCGGTCGAGCCGCTCGCCGGCGGCACCGACGCGGGACGGGCGGGGATCGACGCCCTGCGGGCGCTGCTGGCCGGCTGTGCCGAGGCCGGGGTGCCGGAGGGACGCGTGGTGATCGACCCGTCGATCGCGCGTGGCCTCGACTACTACACGGGGCTGGTGCTCGAGAGCTTCCTGGACGAGATGCCGGCCCTGGGGAGCATCTGCTCCGGCGGCCGCTACGACAACCTCGCCGGCCTCTACACCAAGCAGCACCTGCCCGGGATCGGCGCGTCGCTGGGGATCGACCGGTTGCTCGCGGGCCTCGAAGAGCTCGGCCGGCTGCCGGGTCGGGAGACGGCGGCGGACGTGTTCCTCGTCTACTTCGACGAGGCCCACCGGGCCGACTACCTGCGGATCGCCGCGGCCCTCCGTCGGGCCGGGATGGCGGTGGAGATGGCCGCCGAGCCGAAGCGCGTCGGGCAGCAATTGAAGGTGGCCTCGAAGAAGGGCTTCCCGATGGCGATCGTCATCGGCAGCGACGAGTTCGCCGCCGGCACGGCGCAGTGCAAGCACATGGCGAGCCAGGAGAGCGTCGTCGTCGACTGGCACGGCGACGTGCGCGTCCTCGTCGACGCCGTCCATTCGCAGCTCGAGGCGATCCGGGCCGGTCACTGACCCCTGCCTCCGCGGCGGGGCACGGGCCGTCGATTCAGTGTCCGGGCGTCGATCGCAGCGACGCGATCGTCCGCCTCACGGTGTCGGCGTCGGCCGGCCGGTCGTCCGGCTCGTGGGCGATCAGGCGCATCACGAACGCGGCCACGTCGGCCGGGACGTCCGGAGCCACGGCCGAGAGGGGCACGGGATTCCCCTTCGTGATGGCGGCGAGCACCGCCGTCGCCGTGCGTCCCTCGAAGGGCGTGCGGCCCGAGAGCATCTTGTAGAGCACGACACCGAGGCTGAAGAGGTCGGCGCGGCCATCGACCGCGCCGTCGACGATCCGCTCCGGCGCCATGTACGAGGGGGTGCCGAGAATCGAGCCGGCGAGCGTCAGGTTCGATCCGGCCCCGACCGTGTCCCGAGCCAGTCCGAAGTCGATGAGGCGGACGTGCCGACCCGGGCCGACGAGGAACACGTTGTCCGGCTTGATGTCGCGGTGGACGAGGCCGCGGGCGTGTGCGGTGCCGAGGCCGGCGGCGATCTCACCGGCGATGCGCAGGGCCTCGTCGCACGACAGCGTGCGCTCCGCGGACAGGCGGTCGGCGAGCGATCCGCCTTCGAGGTACGGCATGACGAGGTATGGCAGCCCTCCGTCGATGCCGACGTCGTGAATCGGGACGACGTGGGGATCGTCGATCTGGGCCGCCGTGCGGCTCTCGCGCAGGAACCGCTCCCGGTGCGCCGCGTCGGCGGCGGTCTCGGGGAGCATGACCTTGATCGCCACGTGACGGTCGAGGCGGTCGTCGTGCGCCAGCCACACCCGTCCCATCCCGCCGCTTCCGAGGAGCCGCTCCACGCGGTGGCCGCCGATCGAACGGGGCATGGGCGGGGCGGTCGAGTCGCCGCGGAAGACGACGTCGACGGCGTCGCCGGAGCGGGGGCGGTCCGGCGAAAGCATCACGGTGTCATCCGCCCCGCCCCCCTCGCGGCGCGTGTGGTCGGACGGCACGCGGATCACGAACGTGCAGAACGGATCGCCGCGGTGCAGGCACGAGGTCTCCTCGATCTCGACGTTCTCGCCGAGCCGAGCGGCCATCCCGCGGATCAGGCCGGCAGCCAGCCAGCAGAGCCGCCTCGGAGAGCGGTAGATGAGTTGCAATTCGCGCTCGTCGACGCGCAGGGGCTCGAGAACCGGCGGCGTGGCGCCGGGGTTCTTGATCCGGACCATCGCGTGGATGATCGACTCGGTGTGCTCGAGGAGATCGAGGAGCGTCCACGACGGATCGACGTCGGTCCCCGCCACCTTGAGGAGATGCGGGGCGAGGAACGCCCCGAACCGCTCGACGGTTTCCCGCAGGGAGGCTCCGGTGGCCAGGCTGGCCTCCTGGAGCATCGCCACCGCCTCGGCGTCGGGGTAGACGCCCGTGGGGAGGTAGCGCGAGGTCCTCGAGCCGACGGCCGCGGTCCGGCCCTCGGGCGAGGACGCATCGGCGCCGGCCCCCGTCCCGGTGGCGGTGAGAGAGAGAAACTTCCGGAGATAGAAGAAGATCAGTCCGTGCA
>CAWUOA010000250.1:0-5353 GCA_963923225.1 uncultured Planctomycetaceae bacterium | reverse complement strand
ATCAGGCTCCCGCCCCGCGGACGCGTCATTCGCTCGGCTCGATCGACTCCAAGGCCCCGCCCGGCATCCTCTTCACGCTCACCAGCCGCGGCGCGGCTGTGGAGCGGATCGAACTGGCGGGGGAGCAGTACCACGATCAGGACGATCGTCGCGGATGGCTGGGGCATCTCGCGCCGGAATCGGCCGCCGACGGGTGCCGGCTGGGCGTCGTGGGGGCGGGCACTCCCGCCGCCGCCGCCGGTCTGCGGGCCGGCGACGTCGTGGTCTCCATCGGCGGAGTGGCGGTGACCGATGCGATGGCGTTCGACCGGGCGCTCGACGGCACGAAGCCGGGGGGCACCGTCGCGATCGACTACCGGCGGGACGGCGCTGCTGCGCGGGCCGAGGTGCGGCTCGACCGCCGGCCGCTCGAGGTGGTGCGTCCGGAGTACCTCGCCGCACCCGTCGAGCAGCCCGACGCGTCGCCCGCCGATCCGCTCTCCTTCCGGCTCTCGGTCGAATCGCTCGACGGCCGCTCGCGCCGCGAGCCGCTCGACGAACTCCCCGGCCTCGCCCTCTGGGACCGGGACTGGCAGGCCGAGCCGATCGCCGGGGCCGAGGGGGTGCGGTTCACCACCAGCCTTCCGGGTGGATTGAGGGTGGCGAAGGAGTACCGGCTCGTTCCCGGCGCCGATGGCGGCCCGGCGACGCTCGATCTGGTCGTCGAGTTTTCCGCCGACCGCGAGGCCACGCTGGCCTACGCCCTCGACGGACCCACCGGCCTCCCCACCGAGGGCTGGTGGTACACCTCGCGCGTGGATCGCGATTGGCGCACGCTCGCGGTCCGCGACGTGGCGATGCGGTTCGTCGGCGAGAAGCGGGAGTTGGTCAGCGGCCTGAAGATCGCCGACAAGAAGCTCGAGCACCCGGCGACGTCCGTACGCGACGGCAAGCCGCTCTCGTTCGCCGGCGTCGACGCCCTGTACTTCGCCAGCGCCCTGATCCCGTCGACGACCGACGAGGTCCCGGACCTGGCCGAGGTGCGGCCGATCGCCGTGGGGGACGTGGAGAAGCCGGCGCGGAAGAAGCTCGTCGACGTCACCGCCAGGCTCGTCTCGCGGCCGCTGTCGCTCGAGGCCGGCAAGCCTGTCCGCCACAGGTTCTCGATCTTCGCCGGCCCCAAGCAGCCCGATCTCCTCGCGCGGCACGGCGCCGCCGGGGCGTCGATGGCCGATCTCGTCTACTACGGCTGGTTCGGCTGGGTGGCGCGGCCGATGATCGCCATCCTCCACGCGCTGCACGCGGTCACCGGCAATTACGGCCTGGCCATCATCCTCCTCACCGTCATGGTGCGCGGGGCGATGTTCCCGCTGAGCCGCAAGCAGGCTCTTGCCTCGCAGAAGATGCAGGACCTGCAGCCGGAAATGAAGGCCATCGCCGAGAAATACAAGGACGATGCGGCCAAACGCACGCAGGCCACGCAAGAACTCTGGAAGAAGCACGACCACAACCCCGTCGGCGGCTGTCTGCCCGCGCTGATCCAGATTCCGGTCTTCATGGGGCTCTACCGGTCGTTGGCGACCGACGTCGAACTGCGGCAAGCGCCCTTGTTCAGCCAGGCGATCCGCTGGTGCTCGAATCTCGCGGCGCCCGACATGTTCTGGGACTGGTCCAACCTGCTGCCGTCGTTCCTCACCGCCCCCGAGGGCTATCTCGGCCCGTTCCTCAACGTCTTCCCGCTGATCACGATCGGCCTGTTCCTCTGGCAGCAGCACCTCTTCATGCCGCCGGCGGTCGACGAGCAGTCGCGGATCCAGCAGCAGACGATGAAGTACATGATGTTCTTCATGGCGCTGATGTTCTTCAAGGTGCCGTGCGGCCTCTGTCTCTACTTCATCGCCTCGAGCCTGTGGGGCATCGCCGAGCGATTGGTCATCTCGCCGAAGCCCGCCGGAGCGACCGCGGGAGGCAAGCGGGTGATCGACGTTCCCTTCTTCCCGGTCGGCAAGTCGGGGGCCAAGGGGAGCGACGCCGCCGGCGTCCACGGCGGCGAGGCCGAACGCCGCCGGCGTCAGGCGCGGAAGAAGCGCTGAGCGTCCACCGCGCCTCCGTTCCGCGACGGCACTCGAGCGCCGGAGAGCCCCGATGGTGGACCCCGACGAGCTCATCGTGGCCCCGGCCACCGCCGCCGGCCCCGGCCTCCGGTCGATCGTCCGTCTCGCCGGAGTGGGCCTCGACGCGCTCCTCGGCAGGCTGTTCCTCTCCCCCCGCGATCTGCCGGGCGCCGCGGCGGCCATTCCCGCCACGTTCCACCCCGACTCGCTCGGCCGCGAGTGGGGCGCCCTTCCCGTGACGATCCTCCGCTGGCCCGGGCCGGCGGGCCCCGTCGGCGGGCCGATCGCCGAGATCCAGCTGCCCTGTTCGCGGTTCGTCGTCGATGCGGTCGTCGCGGCCGCCTGCGCCGCGGGCGCCCGCCTGGCACGCGGGGGGGAGTTCACGCTGCGGGCCTTCCTCGCCGGGAAGCTCGATCTGATCCAGGCGGAGGCGGTCCTCGCGGTCGTCGACTCCCGCACGCCAGGGGAGCTCTCCGCGGCGCTCGACCGGATGGCGGGGGGCGCCGGACGCGAGCTGGCCCGGCTCCGCGACCGTCTCCTCGATCTCGCCGCCGACGTCGATGCGGCGATCGATTTCGCCGACGAGCAGGGGACGGGCCACGCGGGAGCCGTGCCGTTCTGGGCCGGCATCGCCGCGCGGCTCGCGGAGATCGGCGCCCAGGCGGACCGCGTCGCGGCGGCGGTGCAGTCGCGCGACGGCGGAGCACGGGCCGCCCTGCCGCGGGTGGTGATCGCCGGGCCGCCGAACATCGGCAAGAGCACGCTCTTCAACGCGCTCGTCGGCCGAGCCCAGTCGCTCGTCGCCGACGAGCCGGGGACGACGCGCGACTGGCTCGAGGCCCCGATGCGCGGCCGGGCCGGCGCGGGGGAGGCGGAGTGGATCCTCGTCGATACCGCGGGCGTCGGGCCCGCGCCGCCGCCGGGAGGCGCGGTGCCGAACGAGCCGGATCGGGAGGCCGGACGGCGGGCCGCCGAGGAGACGCGACTGGCCCACGTCGTCCTCCGTTGCCGCGACGCCGCGACGGCCTCCCCGCACGACCCGTCGGTGTGCGGCGCCGCCGCGGGGGCGGTGATGATCGACGTCCTCACGCGGTGCGACCGACTCGGTCCCGGCGAGGTCCCGGCCGGGACGATCGCCACCAGCGCCCGCTCGGGCGCCGGCATCGACCGATTGGCGGCGGCGGTGGCCGACGCGGCGGCCGGGGTGGCCCGCGAGGGGGCCGGGGAGAGGCTGCACGCCGGGCTGACCCGGTGCCGGGGAGCCGTGGACGAAGGGCTCCGGATCGCCACGTCGCCGGCCGGTGCCGACGAGGCGCTCCTGGCGGAAGCCCTCCTCGGCGCGGTCGACGCGCTCGACGAGATCGTGGGCGCGACGATGGGCAACGATCTGCTCGACCGGATATTCTCTCGCCACTGCATCGGCAAGTGACTGCTGCGGCGCGTGGCGGACGCACCGGGGCCGGGATCGGGAGGAGACCGGGTGACCACGAGCGACGACGTTTCCGCCGCGCTCGACCGCCTCGCGGCCGGCTCGACCCGCCTCGTCTCGAGCGACCCGGGCTTCCGGGCCGACCTGGCACGGCGCACGGCGCTGGCGATCGCCGACGCGGCCGACGCCTGGGCCGCGGCGGCGGTGGCGATGAAGGGAGGGGGCGGCGACGCCGTGCTCGCCCAGGAGATCGCCACCGGCCCGCTCGGCACGATGCGGCTGGCGCTGCTCCACGCCCGGGCCTGGCTCGACGTCGCCCGGGAGGGCGTGCCCCGGGCCGCCTCGGCGCCGCGCCTCCTCCATGCTGGCAAGCCGGTGGAGGGGAAGTCGCTCGTGGCCATCGACGTCCTTCCCGCCGCCGGACCCCGCGGCACGCTCCACGACGGCACGATCTACTCCGGATGCAGCGTCACGGTGCGCTGCCACGATCCCGGCGGCCTCGAGGCCTTCGCGCGGTCGTGGCGCCGCGAGGCGGCCGACCGGCCCCGGGAGGGCGGGGTGGCGGTGGTTCTCGGGGCGGGGAACGTCACCGGTCTCGGCGCGGCCGACGTGCTGGCGCAGGTCTTCGAGCATGGCCGTGGGGCGCTGCTCAAGCTGCATCCGGTTCAGGCGTCGCTCGCCGAGCCGCTCGGACGGGCCCTCGCGCCGCTGGCCGCCGAGGGGCTCGTGGCGATCGTCGCCGGGGGACCGGAGACGGCCCGCGCGGCGATCGCGGCGCCGGCCGCGACGCATGTCCACCTCACCGGCGGCCGGGGCGCGTTCGACGCGATCGTCTGGGGCGGCCCCGTCCCCGCTGCCGCGGGCGCCCGCCCGCGATTGGAGAAGCCGGTCACCTGCGAGCTGGGCAACGTCACCCCGTGGTTCGTGGTGCCGGGTCGCTACTCGCCCGCGGCGCTCGCCTTCCAGGCCGATCAGATCGCCGCCTCGATCGTCAACAACGGCTCCTTCAACTGCATCGCCACGAAGCTCGTCGTCACGGCGCGCGCCTGGCCGCAGCGGGAGGAGTTCCTCGCGATGGTGCGGCGCCGGCTGGCGTCGCTCCCCGCGCGGACGGCGTGGTATCCGGGCTCGACCGCGGCGTGGGAGGAGGCGTCGGGGCGGAAGGCGCCCGCCGACGGGACGCTCCCCTGGGTGCTCGCCGAGGGGGTCGATCCGGGGCGCGATCCGCGGGTCGAGCGGGAGTGCTTCGTGCCGGTGGCGTGCGAGGCCGCCCTCGAAGGGGCCGACGTGGCGACCTACTGCCGCCGCGCGGCGGAGGTCGTCCATCGCCTCCCGGGGTCGCTGGCGGCGAGCGTCACGCTTCCCGCGGGGCTCTCGGCGGCCGAGCGGCACGCGGCCGAGAATCTCGTCGACCATCTCCCGTTCGGCGTCGTCGCGGTGAATTGCTGGTCGGCGATCGCCTACGCCGTGGGCAACGTGCCCTGGGGAGGATTTCCCGGCGCCACGCTCGCCGACCCGAGGAGCGGGATCGGGTTCGTCCACGATCCGCTCCTCCTGCCGCTGGTCCACAACTCGATCCTCCGCGGTCCCCTCCTCCCTTCGCTCCGGCCGGCCTGGTTCCCCTGGCACCGCTCGGGCGCGATGCTCGCCCGCGGCGTCGTCGATCTCTACCGGCGCCGCGCCGAGGGGCGCGAAGGCTGGACCACGCTCCTCGGCATGCTGCCGGCGGTCATCCGCGGCTGAGCCTGGCCGACGATCGCCGATCGGTGGGGCCTCACCCGCGTCCGCGGGGGCGTCCGCCGCCGCGTTTGGCGGGGCCGCGGCCCGGGGG
>CAWUOA010000249.1:0-5361 GCA_963923225.1 uncultured Planctomycetaceae bacterium | reverse complement strand
GGGAGGTTCGGCTCACAGGTCACCGCCACCGCGATCGCGTCGGAGGGGCGCGAGTCGATCTCGATCACCTCGCCGTCCCGCTCCACGCGGATCACGGCGTAGTAGGTGTGCTCCTTGAGCTCGGAGATGACCACGTCCTGGAGCTCGCCCCCCATCGCCTCGACGGCCGCCACGAACAGGTCGTGGGTCAGCGGGCGGGGGGTGGGATGGTGCTTCACGCGGCGGTCGATGCTCGTCGCCTCGAAGAGCCCGATGAGGATCGGGAACGTGCGGTCCCCCTCGACCTCCTTGAGGTAGACCACCTGCTGGTCGTTGATCTCGCTGATGATGATCCGCGAGAGCTCCATCTGCACGCTCATGACACCCTCCGACCTGCCGTGGGCCGCGCGGGGCCCCGAGGCGACTCTCACCCGGACGAGCCCGCATTGTACTTCCTCGCGGGCGCCGGGGCACGCGCGGGGCGGCGGGTCGGTCAGCCCCTCTTCCGGCCGGAGAGTTCCGCGAGCGACGCGCGCCCCTTGACGAGGCGGTCCTCCATCTCCGCCAGCTGCGCCCGCTCCTTCTCCACCACCGCCGGCGGCGCCTTGGCGGCGAACGACCCGCTCTCGAGCTTCGCCCGCTTGGCCTCGACGAGCCCCGCGAGCTTGTCGTTCTCCTTGGTGAGCCGGGCGATCTCGGCGTCGACGTCGATCAGGTCGGCCAGGTCGACGAACAGGTCGACCCCGGAGACCGTCGCCGCCGCCGCCCCGGGAGCGCCGACCTCGAGCGGCCCCAGGCCGGTGAGCGACACCGCGGTCATCGACTCGATGGCCCCGCGCATCGGCTCGAGGAGGGCGGCGATCGGCTCGGCCGCCCGGATCGCCACCTTGACCGCCGTCCGCGGCGGGACGTTCTGCCGCGAGCGGACCTCGCGGATCCCGCCGATGACGCCGAGGAACAGCCGGAAGCGCTCCTCGGTCACCGGATCGATCCACGCCTCGGGCGGCTCGGGCCACCGCGCGGCCATGAGCGATTCGGCCGGCGCCTCCCCGCCGTCCCAGGGGAGCCGCCGGCCCGGCGCCACCTCGCGGAGATGCTGCCAGATCTCCTCGGTGACGAAGGGCATCACCGGATGGAGGAGGCGGAGGATCGTGTCGAGGCTCATGAGGAGCATCGAGCGGGCCCGGTCACGCGTGGCCGGGTCGGCGAGCCGCGACTTGCACAGCTCGAGATAGGCGCTGCAGAACTCGTCCCAGGCGAAGGCGTAGAGATCGCCCGCCATCTCGGCGAAGCGGTAGCCGTCGGTCGCCCGGTTCGCCGCGCGGGTCACCGAAGCGAGGCGGCTGGCGAGCCAGCGGTCCTCGAGGGCCTCGAAGGAGCCGCCGTTCCCTGCCGCGGCCACCAGATCCCCCGCCTCGAAGCCCTCCAGGTGCATGAGGACGAAGCGGGTGGCGTTCCAGAGCTTGTTGGAGAAGTTGCGGCCCGATTCGAAACGTTCCGAGAGGGCGGGGCCGCGCGGGAGCCCCAGATCGGCCTCGGCCGAAGCCCACTGCGTGCGGAAGGGCTTCTTGCACTTGGGGCACTCGATGCGGGCGAGGATCCGGTTGGCGGTGGTCTGCTCGATGCGGGCCTCGCAGGCCGGGCACTGGAACTCCACCGGCATCCGCACGTCCTGCGTCTCGGTGGCCAGGCTCGCCATCCCGAAGCGCAGCGCGTCGGCGCCGAGGGCGTCGATGACGTCGAGCGGGTCGACGCCGTTGCCCTTGCTCTTGCTCATCGTCTCGCCGTAGCGGTCGAGGATCTTGGGGTGGATCGACACCTCACGGAAGGGGAGTTCGCCGGTGTCGAAGACCCCCATGATCACCATCCGCGCGACCCACAGCGTGAGGATGTCGCGGCTGGTGAGCAGCGCCGAGCCGGGATAAAAGCTCGCCAGGTCGGCGGTCGCCGCCGGCCACCCGAGGGTGGAATGGGGCCACAGCGCCGAGGAGAACCAGGTGTCGAGGACGTCGGGATCCTGGACCGGCGTCTGGCCGTCGATCGAATCGACGCCGAGCGACTCGGCGGAGGTGCAGACGAACCATCCGCCGCCATCGTCGGCCTGCCAGGCGACGTCGTCGCGGCCGGCGAAGGCGCGCTCGAGTGCCGCGGCGTCGACCCCCGAGACGTGCCAGATCGGGATCCGGTGTCCCCACCACAGCTGCCGGCTCACCGGCCAGTCGCGCTTCTCCGAGAGCCAGTCGAGGTAGCTCTTGGCGTAGCGCTCGGGGACGATCTTGAGCTTCCCGCCGCGCACCGCCTCGAGGGCCGGCTCGGCGAGCTCGTCCATGCGGATGAACCACTGATCGGCCAGATAGGGCTCGATCGGCGTCTTGGAGCGGTCGGAGTGGGCCAGCTCGATGAGCCGGTCCTCCACCTCGACGAGCTGCCCGGCGGCCTCGAGATCGGCGACGACGCGCTCGCGCGCCTTGCGGATCGTGAGACCGGCATAGGGGCCGGCGGCGTCGTTCAAGCGGCCGTCGGGGAGGAGGATGTTGATCATCGGAAGCGCTCGCCGCTTCGCCACCTCGTGGTCGTTGACGTCGTGGGCCGGGGTGATCTTCACGCAGCCCGAGCCCATCTCCGGCTTGGCCCATTCGTCGGCCACCAGCGGAATCTCGCGGCCCGTGAGGGGCAGCCGCACCCGACGCCCACCCGCCGCCATCCGCACGAGCGTCTCGAGAACCGGAAGGAGGTCGCGGCGCCTGGCGGCGAGGGCCTCGAGCTCGGCGTCGATCGTGGAGTGCTCCTTGGCGGCCGCGGCGTCGCGCTTGGCGCGGAGGGCCGCCTCGGCGGCGGCGAGGGCCTGCGCCGGCTCCGGATGCACCGCCACCGCCGTGTCGCCCAGGAGCGTCTCCGGGCGCGTGGTGGCGACGACGACGCTCGCCGGCTCGCCCGGCTCTGGATCGACGACGTCGTAGCGAATGTGCCAGAAGTGCCCCTTCACCGGCTCGTGGAACACCTCGTCGTCGCTGACGGCCGTCTGCAGGAAGGTGTCCCAGTTCACCAGCCGCTTCCCGCGGCGCACCAGCCGCTTGCGGAACAGCCCCAGGAACGCCGTCCGCACGGCCAGCGCGCAGGTGTCGTCGAGCGTGAAGCGGGTCCGATCCCAGTCGCAGCTGGCGCCCATGTCGCGGAGCTGGCCGAGGATCCGCTTCTCGTACTGCTCCTTCCAGGCCCAGATCCGCTCCACGAGCTTCTCCCGGCCGAGGTCGTGCCGCGAGCGCTTCTCCTCCTCGAGGAGCCGCCGCTCCACCACCGCCTGCGTGGCGATGCCGGCGTGGTCGGTGCCGGGCATCCACATCGTGCGGAAGCCCTGCATGCGGCGCGTGCGGACGAGGATGTCCTGGAGGGTGTTGTTGAGGGCGTGGCCGAGGTGGAGCGCCCCGGTGACGTTCGGCGGCGGGATGACGATCGAGAACACCGGCACCTTCCCGATCTCGTCGGGCGCGAGCGGCTCGGCGTGCCACAGACGGCGCGAATCCCACAGCGCGCGGCAGCGGGTCTGGGCGGAGCGGTGGTCGTAGTGCTTGGGGAGCTCGTGCATCGCGCGGTCGATCGGTGGGCGGGAGGGGAAGGCAGGGGAGGGCACGCAAAAGGACGCAGTGGCCATATCGGCACCGCGGGGGTGTCGGCCCCCCCCGGCCGGCCGGTCGTGCCCGGGAATCCGGCGGCGCCGATCGTGGCGATGGTGAGGGGGGCTCCGCGGGGCGAATCTACCCGAATCCCCGCTCACGGGCCCAGCGAGCGGTGCGTTTTTTGCGGTGCCGCCGACCGGGAACTAGCTTCACGGGAAGACCCTCCCGATTCCTGGCCAGTCCTCCCGGATTCCCCGATGGCACCGAGCGATCCTGCAGGCGCGCCGCCGAAGCGCGTGATCCACCTGGGCCGCGCCCCCGGCAACGACATCCAAGTCCGCTCGGGCAACGTCTCGGCACGCCACGCCCGGATCCTCGTCGGCGGGGACGGATCGCTTCTGCTCGAGGACCTCGGCAGCCGCAACGGCACCTTCGTCGGCACGCCGCCGAGGCGTGTGGAGCGCGAACGGATCGACCTGCGGACGCCGATCCTCCTGGGGGACACGCCCCTGCCGGCCAGCGCCCTCGAGGACGTCCTCGCGCGCACCGGCCCGGCGGCGACCGCCGCCGCGATCCCGCTCGAGGACTCGGCCCTGGTCACCTTCGGCCGCGGCGCCGCCGCCGACGTCTCCCTCTCCCGCCCGCTCGCCTCGGCGCTGCACGCCTCGATCGCGGTGGAACGGGGGAAGGTCGTGGTCCGTGACCTGGGGAGCACCGACGGCACGTTCGTCGACGGCCGGCGCATCGACCGGGCGGTGGAGATCTCCCCCGGCTCGATCGTCGAGGTGGCCGACCGGCGCTTTCGCCTCGCCCCCGACGCCCGGGCGCTCGAGCCGCTCGACGGCGGCGAGCGCGACGTCCTCGAGGCCGACGGCGTGGCCGTCGACGCCGGTGGCCGGCGGCTGCTCGAGGGGGTGTCGCTGGTCGTCCAGCCGGGCGAGATGGTCGCCATCATGGGGCCCAGCGGCGCCGGCAAGAGCACGCTCCTGGCGGTGCTCAACGGGCAGACGATCCCCGCCGCCGGGCGGATGATCGTCGGCGGCCTCGACCTCCACGACCACTTCGAGCTGTTCCGCGGCCGGATCGGCTTCGTTCCCCAGGACGACATCCTCCACGCCGACCTCACCGTGCACCAGGCGCTGTGGTACGCGGCCCGGCTCCGCCTCCCCGCCGACACGACCGACGCCGAGATCGAATCGCGCATCGCGGCGGTGATCCGCCAGCTCGGCCTCGAGGGAACCGAGCGGACGCGCGTCGGCGACCAGCGGAAGCGCGGCGTCAGCGGCGGCCAGCGGAAGCGCGTCAACCTGGCGATGGAGCTCCTCACCGACCCGCCGATCCTCGTTCTCGACGAGCCGACGTCGGGGCTGTCGAGCGTCGACGCGCTGTCGGTGATCGAGCTGCTGCGGGCGCTCGCCGACTCCGGCAAGACGATCCTCGTCACGATCCACCAACCGAGCCTCGAGGCGTTCGAGAAGTTCGACGCCGTGGCCGTCATCGCCCGCGACGAGTCGACCCGGCAGACCGGCCGGCTCGCCTGGTTCGGCCGCGCCTTCCCCGACGCGATCGACTTCTTCGAGCCCCGGCCCGCCGGCTCCCCCGAGCCGACGAGCGTCGACGGGCTGCTCCGCGGGCTGGCCCGGCGGCCGGTGGCGGAGTGGGTGTCGCGGTGGGAGCAGTCGGTCGCCAAGTCGATCTGGGTCGACGGCCGGGCGACGACGCAGGCCGCGAGCCTCCCGCCCCGCCCTCGCCGTGCGGTCCGGGT
>CAWUOA010000248.1:0-5384 GCA_963923225.1 uncultured Planctomycetaceae bacterium | reverse complement strand
CGAGCGACCCCTTCTTCTCGCAGGTCCCGGCGGTCCTGCTCGTGCCGCAGAAGCACCGGGAGCTCGCGGAGAAGGCGGTGCTGGACGACAAGCGCCGCCTCCTCGAGACCCCCTTCCACACCCGCCAGATCGTCGAGATCCTCGACGATCTCGTCGGCACGCACGCCTGAGCGTGCGGCCCTTTGGCGTTTCCCGGAGGTGACGATGGACGGATCCTCCTCCGGCGGCGGCGACTCCGTCGAGACGCTCCGCGCGGTGCGGCGCCTCTACGACGACGGCCGCTATCTCGGCGCCCTCGAGGCCGGCGGCCCGCTCGGCCCCCTCCCCGACTGGAGCGGCGCCGAGGCGCGGCTCCTCGGCGCGCGGCTGGCGCTGCAGCTCGGCGCTCCCCGGGCGGCGCTGCGACACAGGCTCAGGGCCTGGCGCGAGGCACCCGCTTCCGCGGAGGTGATCTACTACCGTGCGGTGACGATCGGCGAGCTCGACGGCCCCTACCCCTGCTGGCGCTTCCTGGCCGCACAGGGCGACCTCGCCGACGCCACTGCGGACACGCTCGCCTCCTGGGCTTGCCTCCACGCCACGACGCTCGGCTCCCTCCGCGACTTCGACCGCTCCGACGCCTGGCTCGACCGGGCGGAGCGCGCCGATCCCGGCAATCCCTGGATCGCGACCTGCCGCTCCGGCCTGCTCGTCCACCAGGACCGGCTCGCCGACGCCATCGCCCTCGTGGACGAGGCGCTCGGGCGGAAGCCCTGGTTCCGGCCGGCGGTCCAGCTCCGCGTGTCGCTGTTGGCGCTCGACAATCGCGACGAGGAGGCGTTCGCCTTCCTTCGCGAGGCGACCGAGCGCCTCGAATGCGGTCCGCTGTGGCTGCAGCTCGCGCTGCTCCTGGTGGAGCGGGACGATCTCGACGGCGCCGAAGCGGCGCTCGACCGGCACGAGGCCCTCTCGCCGCTGTTGGAACGCTCCGCCGCCGGATCGTTCCTCGCACTGCGCGCCTTTCTGGCCTACCGGCGCGGCGACGACGCGCGGGCCATCGACTGCCTGCGACGCGACGGCGACGAGGCGGCGCGGAAGCTCCTCGACCGCCTCTCCGACCCGGCCCGGAAGGATCTCGCACGCACCGTGCTCTCCGTGCCCTTCGTCCGGCAGCACCGGCTGACATGCGCCCCGGCGACCTTGACCGCGATCAGCCGTCATTGGAACCGCCCCGCCGACCACCTCGAGGTGGCCGAACGCATCTGCTACGACGGCACGAGCACCCTCAGCGAACGCCGCTGGGCGGAGGGGGAGGGGTGGGCCGTCCGGGAGTTCACCGTCACGGAGGAGTCCGCCGCCAGCGCCATCGGCGCCGGCATCCCCTTCACGCTGACCACGAACGATCCCGGATCGTCGCACCTCCAGGCCGTCGTCGGCGTCGACCGCCGCCGGGGCACCGTCGTGATCCGCGATCCCGGCACCCCGCTCCGCATGGAGATGTTCGCCGACGTCATGGCCGAGGAGTATGGAGCGTTCGGACCTCGCGGCATGGCGATGGTGCCCGCGGAGGAGCGCGGCCGTCTCGAGGCCCTCGATCTCCCCGATGCGGACGACTGGAACGCGCTTTCGCGCATCGACGGCTTCCTCGAAGCGCACCGCCGCGACGAGGCCGCGGCCTGCCTCGACGGGCTCCGGGAAGCGAGTCCCGAGGGCGTCGTGACCCTCATGGCCCGGCGCCGCCTGGCCCACTACGACTCCGACACGCTCGCCGACCTCGCCGTCGTGGAAACGCTCCGCGAGCGGTTCCCCGACTGCGACCTCCTCGAGATGACGAGGCTCGCCCACCTCGGCACGCTCTCGCGGCAGGAGGAGCGCCGGGCCACGCTCGAGGAGAAGTGCCGCCGCCCCCTCGCCCATCCGATGTACGCCTCGATGCTGGCCGCCGACCTCGTCGACGACGCCTCGCAGCGGGATCGGGTCCGGGCGCTCGCCGCCCGCGTCCTCCGCCACCGGCCCACCGATCCGGTCGTCTACGACACGCTCGCCCGCCTCGCCTGGAACGCGCTCGACTTCGAGACCGGCCTGGAACTGCGCCGCTTCGCCGCCTGCCTCGACGACAAGGACGAGCGTCTGGCGGACGCCTACTTCCTCGCGGCCCGCCACTGCGGGCGGACCGAGGAGGCGCTCGACCGCCTCCGCTGGCGTTTCGCCCGCTTCGGGCACAAGTCGGGGCAGCCGGCGCGCACGCTCGACGCCGCGCTCTCCCGGCTCGACCGTCCGGCGGAGGGGCTCGCGGTGCTCGAGGAGGCGCTCGCGAAGCGGCCGGGCGACGGCGAATTGGCCCTCACCGCCGCCTGGGCGTCGCTCGGCCTCCGCGGCGGATTGGAGAAGGCGCGCGCCTTCCTCGCCCGGGCCCGGTTCAAGGTGCCGGAGGTGCCCTGGCTCGAGTGCGCCGCGGCCATCGAGACGTTCGCGGGCGACCGTGCCGCCGCGCTCGATCTGGCCAAGCGGGCGGCCGATGCCCAGCCCCTTTCGGTCCGTCTCCATGCGGCGGTGGCGGCGGCGCTCGCCGAGGGGGGCGACCGGCAGGCGGCGCTCGATTACCTCGCCGCGACCGGCGAGCGCTTCCCTCACCTGCGGCCCCTTTCCGAGCTGCGCCTCGAGTGGCTCCGGGGGGAGCCGGCCGAGAAGCGCGAGCCGATCGTGCGCCGCCTCCTCGAGGCCGACCCCGCGAACGCCTGGGCGGCACGGGAGCTGGGGTTCCTCCTGGTCGAGGAGCGTCGTCTCGACGAGGCCGACGAGGCCCATGCCCGTGCGGCGGCCCTCGATCCGGAGCACGTGGCGGTCTTCCATCTCCGCGGCGCGATCGCCGCGGCGCGCGGCGACCTCGAGGGGACGCGGGAGGCGCACCGCGGCGCGCTGGCCCGCGTCATCGACGACGATTGGTCGCTCGACGGCCTCCTCGAGGCCTGCCGCACGCAGGAGGAGCGGAAGGAGGCCCTGGCGTTCGTCCGCGCCGAGATCGTGCGCCAGCCGATCTACGGCGACGGCCTGCTCACCTACCGGCGCCTGGCCGCGCAGGTGCTCGAACCCGACGAGCTCCTCGGGCACCTCGCCGAGGCGCACGCCGCCCGGCCCGACCTGTGGCATGCCTGGGCGGCGCTGGCCATCCAGCAGGCGGCGATGGACCGTCTCGACGAGGCCGACGCGACGATCCGCGAGGCCTGCCGGCGTTTCCCCCATCTGCCGCGTCTGTGGTACGACCGCTCGCGCGTCGCCCGGCTGCGGAACGACGACGCCGACGAGATCGCCTCGCTGTCGCGCGCCCTGGAGATCAACCCGCTGTGGCAGGAGGCGATCCGCCTCCTCTCCGAGGCCCATCAGCGCCGCGGCGACCGGCACGCCGCCCGCCGGCTCCTCGAGCGTGCCGTGGCCGGCGCCCCCAACGACGGCGTCTCGCGCGGCTGGCTGGCCGACGTCCTGTGGGCAGACGGGGAGCGAGCGGGTGCGCTTGCCGAGATCGAGCGGGCCGTGTCGCTCGCGCCCGGGTACGACTGGGCCTGGGACCGGCTCCGGGAGTGGAGCCTCGAGAACGACGAGCCCGAACGTGCCGCCGCCGCGGCCCGCCGCCGGGTCGAGCGCTCGCCGCACGATCCCCGGGCCTGGGAGCGATTGGCGGCGATCCTTCCCGACTCCGCCGCCGAGGAGCGTCTGGGGGCCGTGCGCCACGCGCGTCGCCTCGCGCCGCACGACGACGACCTGACCGGCCTCGAGGCCCGATTGCTCGCCGACGACGGGCGTTTCGACGAGGCGCTGGTCGTCTGCCGCTCGCGCCCGGACGGCGGCGCGATCCCTCCCCCTTTGGTGGCCCGCGAGGCCTGGATCCTCTGGTGCCAGGGGCATCGCGAGGAGGGGGTGGCCCGGTTGCGCGCGGCCCTCGCCGACGACCCGACGATGACCGGCGGCTGGTACATGCTCCTCTCCTGGCTCGGCGAGTGCGGCACGCCGGGAGACCGTGTCGAGGTGGCGGAACAACTCGTCCGGCTCGCGCCGCACGACCCGGGGGCGCTCGGCGCGCTGGGGGAGACGCTGCTCGAGGCCGGCGACAGCGGGCGTGCCCGCGCGGTCCTCGCCAGGGCACACGACGCCTCGACGGGGGATTCATCGAACGGCAACCGTCTCTTCGATCTCCTCTTCGACGCCGGCGACCTCGACGAGGCCCGTTCGCTCGTCGCGGGGATGCTCAGGCGCTGTCCCGATCCGTGGGTCTTCGCCCGCGGGATCCGCGTCGCGGCGGCGCAGGACGATTTCGCTTTCGCCGCGACGCTGCTCCGCCGGCTCTGTCTCGAGAACGCGACCGAGGCGGTACCGGGCGCTTCCTGGCCGTTCCGCACGGCGACGACGGCCTGTGAGGAACGCGGCTGGGGTGGCCGGGCGGCGGCGCTGGTCGGTCCGCTGCTCGACGACCCGGCCTGCCATCCGGAGGCGGCCTGGCTCTGGATCCGCTGTCTCGCGCCGCGCGGGGGCGTCGACGGCCTCGCCGCGGCGCTTTCGCACCTCGGGAAGCCTGCCTGCGGGCAGGCGCTCGCCGGCTGGGTGGAATCCTCGGTGGCCGCCGACGACCGGCGCGGCTTCCGCCGTGCGGTGTCGATGCACGCCGACCGGCTCATGGCCGACCTCGACGCGTGGGGGGCGATTCTCCTCGGATGGACCCTCTTTCGCGAATGGCAGGGGCGTGACGGGGCGATCCGCTGGGCGGCCGCCCATCCGCGTCATCCGCAGGCGCCCGCCTGGATGCTCGTCAACGTCGCCGAGATCCTCCGTGTCCATCGCCGCTTGGCCGAGGCGGCGGAGGTGAGCCGGCGCGGCATCGATCTTCCCGGCGACTATCCGCGGATGCTCCACTCGCTGTGGTTGGCGACGGACTGCCTGCGGGCCGGCGACGAAGCGGCGATTCCCCCGCTGTTGGCCACCGCGCCGCGCGGGTCGCAGGACGCCGACTACGGCTTCCTCCACGACTGTCTGTCGATCTGCGCCGAGATCGCGGCCCTGCCGCGTCGGGAGAGGAAGCGGGCCTTCCCCGCGGCGGCACGGCATCTCGACGCGCTGGCCGCGGAGTATGCGAATTGGTCGACGGAACCGGCGCGGGTGGCGGTGCACGGCATCGCCCGGCGGCGACTGGCGGCGCTGGTCGGGGGTCCGCGGGCCGGGTGGTGGTATCTCAATCCCGCTGGCCGCACCAAGCCGCGATAGCACGCGGCGGCCGGGACCTTGCGATCAGCCGTGCACCCCCGCGTCGATCTCCGCGCGGCGGGCGTCGATCCAGTCGGCGACGCGCGCGAACGTGGGGAAGCGCCAGGCCATGAGGGCGATCAGGCCGGCGGGGAACCAAGGGGCGGCGCCGG
>CAWUOA010000247.1:0-5384 GCA_963923225.1 uncultured Planctomycetaceae bacterium | reverse complement strand
CTGTTCGCCCTGGGGGGGATGGAGGGGAAGCTCTTCACGCCGCTGGGCGTGGCGTACATCGTGTCGATCCTGGCGTCGCTGGTGGTGTCGCTCACGGTGACGCCGGTGCTCTCCTACTGGCTCCTCCCGAACGCCCGGTTCATGGGCCACGAAAAGGACGGGCTCCTCCTCCGCGTGCTCAAGGGCCTCGCCGGGCTGGCCATCCGCTTCTCGGTGCGGCATCCCCTGCCGATCCTCGGCGCCGTGGCCCTCGCCGTGGTGGCGAGCATCGTCACCGTCATGGGGCTCGGCCGCGACTTCCTTCCCCCCTTCAACGAAGGGAGCGTTCAAGTCAACGTGCTCCTCCCGCCGGGCACCTCGCTCGAGACGTCGAACTCGATCGCCTCGATGGTCGACTCGCGAATCGGCGCGATCCGCGGCGTCGCCGCCTTCAGCCGGCGCACCGGACGCGCGGAGCTCGACGAGCACGCCGAGGGAGTCAACGCCTCGGAGATCATCGTCAGCTTCGATCCCGCGGCGGGCCGCGCCCGCGAGGAGGTGCTCGAGGAGCTGCGCGAGGAGCTGACGCAGGTGCCCGGGGTGGTGATCTCGGTGGAGCAGCCGCTGGCCCACCTCATCAGTCACATGCTCTCCGGGGTCAAGGCGCAGGTGGGGATCAAGCTCTACGGCGACGACCTCGCCGTGCTGCGGCGCACCGCGGAGCGGATGAAGGCCGCCATCGCCGACGTTCCCGGCGTGAAGGATCTGATGGTGGAGCAGCAGACGGAGATCCCGCAGCTCCAGATCCGCCTCCTCCGCGACCGGCTCGTGCAATACGGCCTCACGGCCGACGCGGTGAACGCGCTGGTCGAGACGGCGATGAACGGCCGGACGGTGTCGGAGATCGTCCAGGGGGAGCGGAAGTTCGATCTCGTCGTCCGCCTCGACGACCCCTACCGGGTCGACATCGACCGGCTGCGGCGGCTGTCGGTGAATCTTCCCGCCGGGGGCCGCGTGCCGCTCGAGAACGTCGCCGAGATCCGCCAGGGAAGCGGCCCCAACACGATCAACCGGGAGAACGTCCGGCGCCGGATCGTGATCCAGTGCAACACCGCCGGCCGGGATCTCGGCGGCGTGGTGGGCGACATCGAGTCCCGGCTCGAGCCGATCCGTACGTCGCTGCCGACCGGATACTTCATCGAGTACGGCGGGCAGTTCGAGAGCCAGCGGCAGGCGACGCGGATGATCGGCATCCTGGGGCTGGTGTCGCTCGCCGGGATGTTCCTCGCGCTCTACACCCTCTTCCGCTCCACGAACCTCGCCCTCCAGGTGCTCTCCGCCCTGCCGATGGCGGCGATCGGCTCGGTGGCGGCGCTCGTGCTCACGCGGCAGTCGCTCACCGTGGCGAGCATGGTGGGCTTCATCTCGCTCTCCGGCATCGCCTCGCGCAACGGCATCCTCCTCATCGCCCACTACCTCCACCTCGTGCGCCACGAGGGGGAGGGATTCACGCCGGAGATGGTGGAGCGGGCCGGGAGGGAGCGAGTGGCGCCGATGCTGATGACGGCGCTGACGGCGGGGATCGCGCTGGTGCCGCTGGTGCTCGCCGCGGGCGAGCCGGGCAAGGAGATCCTCTATCCGGTCGCCACGGTGATCCTCGGCGGCCTCGTCAGCTCGACCCTCCTCGACTTCTTCGTCCACCCCGCCCTCTTCTGGTGCTTCGGCCGCGTTCAGGCCGAACGGGCCATGCGGGAGGCGGAACGGGACGAACTGGCGGATTGAACGAGGGTGCGTTCTCAGAGCACGATCGCCTGCATCCGCCGCCGCCAACGCCGTGGGGTGAAGGAGGGGATCGGGAGGGGATCGAAGCGAGGCTGACCCTCCCGCCAGAACGAACGAAACGCCCTCCGCTCGCCGGTTCGGTAGAAGTGCCGCAGGTAGGCGAGGTCGCAGGCGGAGTGGTCGGCGAGCCACTGGTCGAGATCGGTGACGCCCGCCTCGTGCATCGCCTGCTGGCTGTACCCACAGGCCTCGCGCTCGTAGGCCTCGAGCGCGTCGAGCAGGACGCCGTCCGGATCGACCGGCATTCTCATCCCCAGCCGCCGGGACGCCGCCGAGACGTTCCACTGCACGGTATGGCCGAAGAGATGGGCCACGAGGAACAGCCGTTCGTCGTCGCGGTTCCCGCTCCCCACGACGATCCGCTCCCCGTCGAGGTCGCCCTTGAAAGGGGGAACGACCTCCGCGATCTCGACCGACACGCCGTAGCGGACGCGGACGTGCGAGGCCACGGCGTCGAAGGCCCCGCGGAACCGCCGCTGCTGGTCGTTCGACATGTGTGCCTCCGCGCCGCCGCGATCGCCACCGCCCCCTTTCACGGTATCGGCCGTCCGGGCGGCGGTATACTCCCGGTCGCGGCCGCCGGCGAAGGGTCCGTTCGACGCGCCCGAGGCCCACGACCGAGCCACCCGTCCTGCAGTCGCCTCCCGCGGCCTCGTGCCGAGGAATCATCGATGCTGCACCGCGCGGTCCTCTTGCTGGCGACGTGGGCCTGCGGCTGGGCCGGCTTCGCCGTCTCGCAGGAGATCGGGGGCTTGTGCGTGACGCCCCACCGGGTGTCGGCGGAGATGCGCTGGCGACGCCCCGGCCCCGAGGGACTGGCGGCGCGGGTGGAATTGCTCGTCGGCAATCCCGGCGACGCGCCCCTCGTCGTGCGCCGCGACGCGCCTTGGCGCTACGACGGCAAGACCGCCGGCGACCTCGTCGCCGAGGGAGCCTGGGCCTGGCACGATTCGCCCGAATCGTGGCGCGAGGACGAGGTCGCACTGCCGCCGGGCGACCTTCTGGCGGTGGAGTTCAACGGCATGACCGACGCGTGGGGCCCGGGCACCGCGCACACGCTCGACGCCGGCGGCGACGCGCCCATCGACTTCACGCTCGAGGCTCCCAGAGCGTGGCTCTCTGGCGTGACCTTCCTCGCCGAGCGCGACGGCGGAATCATCGACGGGGCGATCGAGGCCGACCACCTGGTGGTGCACGTCCGTAACGACGGCGCCGCGGCACTGCGGATCGAATCGGTGTCGATCTGGCTGCCGGCACCGAGCGGCGGCCGCGTCTTCCATCGCGACCGGTCGTTCTCCGGTGACGCCCTTCTCCGCTTCGGCGCCGGCGACACCGTGCCCGCCGGTTCGGCGGGGGGCTGCACGCTCGCCTGCGGTCGAGTCCCCCGCGCGCACTGCCTCGTGGAAGTCGCCGTCCGTGACGCCGGCGGCGCCCCGGCGACGCTCTGGGCCCGCCTCAAGATCCGCCCCGAGTGCTTCGACATCGGCGGCGGCTGGATCGCCTCCGACGTCGGCGGCCGGAGCAGCCTCACCCTCGATCCCTATCGCCGCACGCTCCGCCGCATGCACGTGAACACCGGCAACATCGAGGAGGTTCGCGGCTACACCGACGCTCCCGACGTCTACGCCAGGCATCCCTTCAAGCGTTTCAATCGGCTGGCCGACCTCGAGCGCTGGGACCGTGACGACGTGCTGCCGTGGATCCACGCCGTCGAGTTCATCGGCGAGCCGCAGTACGGCGGGGGGAAGCCGGTGGCGCCGCAGGAGGTGTGGCGGCTTCTTGCACCCTACCGCGACAGCCGCCTCCATACTTCCGTGACCTTGAGCGAGGAGCGGACGTGGCGCTTCTACGCCGGCCTCTCCGACCACCCGCACTTCGACGCCTACCGCGTCACCGCCCCGGCCGCCGACGCGTGGTCGCGGTACGAGCGCTGGGAAGAGGGGCCGATCCGCTGGGGCGCGCCTTTGGAGACGATCGGCGAGATGACGCGGAGCCTCCGTGAGCTGAATCGCCCCCGGGCGATCGCCCTCTGGTCGCAGGGGGCGCACGACGGATGGGGCGGGCCGTTCGCCGCAAGGCGCGCCTCGCCGACCCCCGATGAACTGCGCGCCCAGGCGTGGCACGGCCTGGCCAACCGGGTCACGTCGCTCTATTGGTTCAATCTCTCGCTGCCGTCGCTCGTCGCCTTTCCCGATCTCGTCGATCCGATCACGCGAGTCGGCCGGGAGATCCGCCTGCTCGACCGGATCCTCCTCCGGGGCGACGGCTTCGCCCACCAGCGCCTCGCGGCGGAGGGCCGGCCCGACTGGGAGACGAACGTCGTCGCCGCCCCCGACGCGGCGATCCTGGTCGTTCACGACGTCGGCTACCGGCCCGACGGCACCGAGCGCGTGTTCCGGTTCACGCCCCGGTCCGGCGCGTGGGACTTCCCGCTGCCGCCGTGGCTCGGCGACGACGTCGACCTGTTCGCCGTCGATGCCGACGGCGTGCGCGACGTGCGGCACGAGGTACAGGGCGGCCGGGCCCGTATCGACGACGAGGTCCGCGTGGTGGGAATCTACTGCGCGACGGCGGACCGCGGCCTGCGTGCGCGTCTCGCCCGGCGCCACGCCGACCTGCTCGCCGCCGAGCGGGAGGAGGGCTTCGATCCAGCGGGGAGCGAGCAGGATCGGGCGGCGCTCCGCGGCCTCCTCGAGTCGCGACCTTGATCAATCCCCGCGGCGGCGGAGGATGCCGGCGAGCTCGATCATGCCCATCGGGTGCGGCACCGGCACGAGGTCGGTCGGCCACTCCCAGCGGGCGGCGGCGAAGAGCCTTCGCATCGCGTCGGGAGCGCAGGCGAAGGGGGGCCCTGTGGGCGAGTCGGTCTGCATGAAGGAGGCGACAAGCAGGCCTCCCGGCACGAGCCAGGAGAAGAGGCTGCGTTCGTACTCCTCCCAGCGCTCGGGTGGCAGGGCGCAGAGACAGGTCTGCTCGTAGATCGCCTCGAAGGGACGGGCCGGCGTCCACGTGAACACGTCCGCCTCCACGACCTCCGCCCGAAGCCCTTCCTCACGCAGCCGCCCTTCGAGCGCCGCGACCGCCGCGGGGGCGTAGTCGAGGGCGGTCACCTCGAAGCCGGCCCGCGCCAGTGCCACCACCTCGTGGCCCCGGCCGCACCCCGGCACGAGGATCCGGCAGGGGACGAGCGTCCCCGAGCGCAGCCAGCCCTGGAGCGCGGGGCTCGGACCGCCTCGGTCCCAACCGGTGGTGCCGGCCTCGTAGCGGCCCTGCCAGTAGGCGCGGTCGAGCGGCGGGATGGCGGGTCGATCGCCGGGCGCGGAAGGATCGGCGGACATGGGGAACGGCTCCGTGGGGTGGGGCGGGAGGATCGACGTGGGTCACCGCCGCACGCCGGCGCGTGTCACCCGCCCGAGATGAACAGATCGCGTTTCGGGAAGGCGTCGAACGTCGCGGCGGGCCGGCCGAAGTTCACCGACAGGACGTCGGCGGGCTGGCCGGCGAGCCACTGCGACAGGTCGATCGTCTCGTACGTGCCGGAGTTGAACACGATCAGCACCCGG
>CAWUOA010000246.1:0-5389 GCA_963923225.1 uncultured Planctomycetaceae bacterium | reverse complement strand
AGCGCGATGGCGGCCGAACTGGGGACGATGCGCGTCACCGAGCAGATCGACGCGCTCGAGAGCATGGGCGCCAACCCCGTCTACTACCTCGTCGTGCCTCGTTTCCTCGGCTGCCTGGTGCTCATCCCCACGCTCACCGTGATGGCCGACTTCATGGGCGTCCTCGGCGGCTACCTCTACTCGAACCTCGTCCTCGGCATCGACTACCACCACTACTGGAACAACTCGCGCGAGTACGTCGACGCCTTCGACTTCCTGATGGGGATCTTCAAGAGCCTGTTCTTCGGGGCCGCGATCGCGCTGGTGAGCTGCCATCACGGCTTCCACAGCGAGCCCGGCGCCGAGGGGGTGGGCCGGGCGGCCACCAACGCCTTCGTCCACTCCTTCGTGCTGATCCTCGTCCTCGACCTGTTCCTGGGGATGGGCCTCAACAACGTCCACGACCTGTTCCGCCCCGAAGGGCCCCGGAGGCTGCTGTAGATGCCCGCCGCCGCCGCGAAGCCCGCCGCCCCGACGCACACCGGCCCGGTCCTCGAGGTCGACCGGGTGACGGTGCGATT
Organism: uncultured Planctomycetaceae bacterium; assembly: GCA_963923225.1. Lineage (GTDB taxonomy): Bacteria > Planctomycetota > Planctomycetia > Pirellulales > UBA1268 > QWOP01. The sequence continues at coordinate 4,829 of CAWUOA010000246.1, read as the reverse complement.
CGGCGCCCAGGAGGTGCTCCGCGACATCACGCTGTCGATCGGCTCGGGCGAGACGCTCGTGATCCTCGGGGAGAGTGGCTGCGGCAAGACGGTGCTCCTGAAGACGCTCATCGGCCTGGTCCGCCCCACCGGCGGCGAGATCCGCTTCGAGGGGAAGGCGATCGCGAAGCTCGGCGACCGCCAGCTCGCCCACCTCCGCACCCGCTACGGCTTCGTCTTCCAGGGGGCGGCCCTCTTCGACAGCCTGTCGATCTTCGACAACATCGCCTTCCCCCTCCGCGAGCACACCCGGCTCCCGGAGAAGCAGGTGGCGGAGATCGTCGACGACCTGCTCGCCGAGGTGGGGCTGCCGCGCTCGGCGGCGGCGAAGAAGCCGGTGCAGCTCTCGGGCGGCATGCGGAAGCGTGCCGGCCTCGCCAGGGCGCTGGCGCTCGAGCCGCCGGTCGTGCTCTACGACGAGCCGACGACGGGGCTCGACCCGATCATGAGCGACGTGATCAACGAGTTGATCCTCCGTGTCGGCTCGCGCGGCGGCGTGACCAGCGTCGTCGTCACCCACGACATGCACACCGCGCGGAAGGTGGCCGACCGGATCGTGATGCTCTACCCGCTGTTCCGCGTCCCGCCGGGCGAATCGCAGGTGGTGTTCGAGGGGACGCCCGCGGAACTCGACCGGAGCCGCGATCCGCGCGTGCGGCAGTTCGTGGAGGGCCGGGCCGGCAATCGGCTCGACGAACTGCGCGACGAGCAGGAGCGGGCCGCGAAGGCCGCCGCCGAAGCGGCCGTGCGTTCGGCGGCCGCCGGCGCCCGGCCCGTCGAGGCAGACGCCGACGAGGAAACCGACGAAACACCCGAGGACGGCGACGAAGAGACGTACGAGGACGGGGACGAGGAGGGGGGGGAAACGTGAACGACCGCGTCATGCAGTTCCGCGTCGGCGTGATGGTGCTCGCCACGGCGATCATCGCCGGGATTCTCGTGGTCCTGTTCGGCGACCTGCCGTCGCTGGTGCAGCGCACCTACCCGATGCGGATGAACTTCTCCGACGCCCGGGGCGTGGCGCCCGGGACGCCCGTGCGCAAAAACGGCATCCTCGTCGGCCGCGTCGCCACCGTCGCCCTCGACGAGAAGGGGGGCGTGAACGTGATCGCCGACATCGACTCGGCCGTGCCGATCTACAAGGACGAGGAGGCGAGGATCTCCGGGTCGCTCCTCGGCGACGCCGAGATCTCGCTCGTGCCCGGCGTGATCCAGCCGCAGCGCGAGAAGATCGGCGCCCAGGACGTCGTCCGCGGGGCCACGTCGCGCAATCCCTTCGAGGTCTTCGCGTCGCTCGAGCCCAAGCTCGGTGCCGCACTCGATTCGCTCGTCGTGGCCAGCGACTCCGTCTCGCGCCTCTCGGCGAACATGGATCGCACGCTCCTGGCTCCCGAGAACGGCGACCGCTTCCAGCAGCTCGTGCGGAAGACCGAGACCGCGCTCGACGAGTTCTCCCTGGCGATGAACAACATCAACGCCGTGGTGGGGAACGCCGCCGCCCGCGAGGAGATCCTCGACACGATCGGCGCCCTGCCCGAGGTGATCGCCGACCTGCGGACGACCGTGAAGGGCATCGGCACGACCGTCGACGCCGCCGACCGCAACCTCCGCAACCTCGAGGGGCTCACCAAGCCGCTCGGCGAGCGCGGCGCCGACATGGTGGCTTCGATCGACAAGACGATCGGCCGGCTCGACGAGGTGCTGCAGCAGGCGGCGATGTTCACCCGGGCGCTCGGCGAATCGCAGGGCACGCTGGGCAAGCTCGTCCGCGACCCGAAGGTCTACGACGAGCTCTCCGAGGCGGTGTGCAACGTCAACCACCTGACGCGCGAGCTGCGCCCGATCGTCGACGACGTGCGCGTGTTCACCGACAAGATCGCCCGGCACCCCGAGCAACTCGGAGTCCGCGGGGCCCTCGACCGGCGTCCCACCGGGATCAAGTGACCGGGGGGGAGGCCGGCTACCGCGGCACCGCCGCGACGCCGGTGTCCATCGAACGCAGGTACTCCGCCACCATCTCGCCGAAGCGGGCCTTCACCTCGGCGGGCAGGTGCTTGTACCCGGTGACGCGCCCGCGGCACTTCGCCGAGCCGCAGCGGCAGGGGCCGCCGAGGTGCTCGACCTCGTACTCGAAGGTGTCGTAGTCGATGGTGATCTCCTCCCCGGCGGCGATCCGGCGGATCGCCTCGATGACGATCTCGTGCTCCCCGGTCTTCGCCCGCACCAGGCAGTTGGGGTCGCAGGAGTGGTTGGTGTGGATGATCGGGCCGTCCGGCATGACGTGGGTCGTGGCGTCGACCTGCATGGTGTGACGGGTCCGGGTCGGCGAGGTCGGCCCCCAGCTGCGGAGCACCGTCTCACCGGCGGCGATCTCCCTGACGGCATGGATGCCGCGGCCGAGTCGTCCGGTGCGCACCTCCACCGGCTCGCCCGGACCGGCCTGCCGGTCGTGCGGGCCGGCGATCGTGCAGCCGGCGAGCTCGTCGAAGGTGGTCTCCTTCAGTCGGCTGCCGTAGCGGCCGTGGAGCCAGGGGATCGTCTGCTCGATCGTGTCGGGCTGGAGGAGGACGACGTCGCCGATTTTCGATGCGTCGAGGACCGCCGCCGCCGTCTCCGCCCAGGTGCCGCCGAAGGAGACCTCCACCGGCCGCTCCGCCGACATCCCCTCCCGAACGCCGCGGCTGATCAGCGCCGTGATCTCCCCCGGCTGCCGGCCGCGCATGTACGCGTCCTCGTAGACCACCACCCGGTCGAAGAGCCGGCCGAGCATGCGGCCCTGGTCGAGGATGTCGTCGTCGCGCCGGTCGCCCGCCGCGGAGTAGACGGCGGTGAGGCGGTCGTGGGGCAGCCGGGCCATCGCGGCGCAGATCTGTTCGAGCGACGCGGGATTGTGGCCGTAGTCGCAGACGATGCCGACGCCGTCGAGGGAGAGGAGGTTGAAGCGGCCGGGCGAGCCGGTCATCCCGGCGGGAAACGTCTCGAGGCCGAGGCGCACCAGTTCCAAGGGCACGCCGAGACGCCACGCCGCCGCGGCGGCGGCCAGGACGTTGTCGACCTGGAAGCCGATGGCCCCGCGGTGCACGATCGGCACCCGGTCGAGGTGGGCCAGTCGCGTCTCGCGAGGCCCGTCGCAGAGCACCACCCAACCGTCGCGAACCGTGGCGGCGAGGCCCCCCTTCGCCAGATGCTCGACGACCAGGGGCGCGTCGGGATCGCGCGAGAAGTACACCACTTGGCCGTCGCACCACCGCTGCATGTCGACGACGAGCGGATCGGCGGCGTTGAGGACCGCGGCACCGGACTGCTTCACGGCGCACACGATCGCACCCTTGACCCAGGCGAGCTTCTCCGGGGTGTCGATGTCGGCCATCCCGAGGTGGTCGCCGGTCCCGATGTTCGTCACCACGGCCACGTCGCACAGATCGAAGCCGCACCCCTCCCGGAGGATGCCCCCCCGGGCGGTCTCGAGGACCGCGGTGGTCACCGACGGATTGGCGAGCACCCGGCGGGCGCTCTGGGGGCCGCTGCAGTCCCCCGAGTCGATCTTCCGGCCGCCGACCCAGATCCCCTCGGTGCAGGTGGTGCCGACGGTGGCACCGCCGACGGTGGCGAGGTGCGAGAGGAGGCGGACGACGGTCGTCTTGCCGTTGGTGCCGGTGACCGCGGCCACCGGGATCCGGCCGTCGTCACCGGCGGGGAAGAGCGTGTCGACGATGGCGGCGCCGACGTCGCGCGGCTTGCCGACGGCGGGCTCGAGGTGCATCCTCAAGCCCGGTCCGGCGTTGACCTCGATGAACACGCCCCCCTGGCTCTCGAGCGGACGGGTGACGTCCGTGGCCATGCAGTCGATGCCGGCGACGTCGAGGCCGACGATCCGCGCCGCCTCGACGGCCCGCGCCGCCACCTCGGGATGGACGATGTCGGTGACGTCCTCGGCGGTCCCGCCGGTGCTCAGATTGGCGTTGCGCCGCAGAAGGACGGTGACGCCGGCGGCGGGCACCGATTCGGGGGCGAGCCCCTGCTCGGCGAGGACGGCCAGCGCCACGTCGTCCAGCGGAACGGGGCTCAGGCTCCCGGCGTGATCACCGCAGCGCCTCGGATCCTCGTTGACCAGCGCCACCAGATCGCGCACGGTCGTCTTCCCGTCGCCGGTGACCTCGGGGGGGCGGCGCCGCGCGGCCGCCACCAGCGCCCCGCCCACGACGAGGAGCCGGTAGTCGTCGCCGCGGCAGGCGCGTTCCACGACCACGGTCGATTCCTCGGCACGGGCCACCTCGTACGCCCGCTCCACCTCCTCGCGGGTGGTGAGGTTCACCGACACTCCACGGCCCTGATTGCCGTAGCGCGGCTTGACGACGACGGCCGCGCCGATTTCCTCGGCGGCGGCCCAGGCATCGGCGGCGTCCGACACGGGACGGCCTTCGGGGACCGGGATCCCCGACTCCGCCAGGAGCGTGCGCGTCAGCTCCTTGTCCTGGGCGATCGACTCGGCGATGGCGCTGGTGCGGTCGGTCTCGGCCGCCACGATCCGTCGCTGCTTGGCGCCGATACCCAGCCGCACCATCGACCCCTCGGTGAGGCGGCGGTGGGGGATGCCGCGTGCGGCGGCCGCGTCGACGATCGAGCGCGTGCTCGGACCGAGTTGCACGTCGAGAAGCACACCGCGGAGCCGGGCGATCTCCGCCCTGACGTCGAAGGGGTCGCCCGAGATCGCGCACATCACGAGCCGGTGGGCGGTGTGCATGCACTCGATCGCGAACTTCTCCTCCTTGTATTCCACCACCACGCGA
>CAWUOA010000245.1:0-5410 GCA_963923225.1 uncultured Planctomycetaceae bacterium | reverse complement strand
TCGGCGTGCCGATGGGGGCGATCACCGACGGCCTCTCCAACACGATCCTCGCCGTGGAGACCGGCTGGAAGAGCGAGGTTCCCTGGACGAGCCCCCGGGAGATCACCGCCGGCGCCGACGAGGTAGGCACCCTGTTCGAAGGCGGCCAGCCGACCCATATGGGCGTCCGGACGACGGCCTTCGGCGACGGCGCGGTACGGGCGCTGAGTCAGTCGGTCGACCCGGCCCTCCTCCGAGCGCTCTTCACGCGCGACGGCGGCGAGACGATCCGGCCCTTCTGACACTTCGTCGGGCCTCGGTCTCGAAGGGCGATCGGGCCTCGGCCCCCCGCTGCGGGGATCCCACCATCACGCCGGGGTGAACGGGGCAGATCGGCGTTGTGGCCGTCGCGGAGGGGGTGCTAGAGTCCGTCACTTCCCGCCCTTCCCCACGACACGGAGGTCTTCGCGTGATCCAGGCCATCCCCGCCGCGCGCCGCCGCGCGATCCTCGCCGCCGTCCTCGCCGCCGCGATCCCGCAGGCCCTCTCCGCCGAGACGCTCCCGATCACGACGATGCTCCCCTTCGATTACGGCGTCACCGGCATCCGGGCCGATGCGGGCAGCGACGTCGTGATCACCGGCGGCACCGGCCTGCCGAATCTCATCCAGCCGACGCCGGCGTTCATCTACTCCGGCCCCCTCGAGGGGGCGACGGCGGCGACGACCACCGGCGATCCCCGCCTCCACCTCTTCACGCCGACGTTCAGCGGGTCGTCGGCCTACTCGTCGATGTTCTACGGGCCGAACACCCACCGCTTCAATCCGTCGACCATCGCCGCGGGGAGCGTGCGCGCCGTCGGCACCTACCTCGAGACCGGCCCGGCGGACTTCCAGAAGGGGATGATCTACGACGGCCCGCTCGACGGCAGCGGCACCTGGACGAGCCTGCAGGTGCCGGGCGCGGACATCGGCGCGACGATTCCCCACAGCACGATGGGGAGCCTCGTCGTCGGCAACTACAACCTGCTCACCGACCTGTCGGTGGGGCATCCCTTCGTCTACGACATCGACACGCAGTCGTACGAGCGCCTCGACATCAACGGCGCGTACGCGGCGACGGTCTACGGCGTCTGGCAGAACGGCGGCGAGACGAGCACCTCCTACACCATCATCGGAGGCCTTTCCCAGACCTCGAGCTCCAAGGGGCAGGGGTTCGTCGCCTCGTACGACTCGCTCACGAAGCACGTGAGCGGCCTGGCGCTCTACAACTTCGACGGCGACACCAACATCGACACGCACTTCGAGGGCATCAGCGCCTTCCAGGGGGGCTTCTCCCTCGCCGCCAACTACGTCTCGGGATCGACGTCGGGGGCCTACGCCTTCATCCCCTATTCCGGCGCCGTCGGCTCCTACGTCTACGGCGACGCGACGTGGAAGAGCGTCGTCAACACCGTCAACGGCGCCGCGACGACGGGCGACACCGTGATCGACGACAAGGTGATGGGGATCTACGCCGTGACCGGGGGCATCCGCTCCTACGTCACGGGAGTCCCCGAGATCGACCCCGGCAGCACCGGGGCGGTCGTCGCGATGCTGCTGGGCACCCTCGCCTCGCTCGAGCGCCGGCTCCCCTCGCGGCGGCCCCGCCGGGGCTGACCCGGCCGGCCGCCGCGGAGCGCCGCCGTCTCAGCCACCGGCGATCTCGAAGCCCTTGCGGCTCTCGCGGGAGAGGAAGGCGTTGGCCTCGGCGTCGCCGACGATCTCCCGCTTCGCCGGATCCCACGCCAGCTCGCGACCGAGCCGCATGGCGATGTTCGAGAGGTGGCAGATCTCGAGCATCCGGTTGTGGCTCCAGACGTCGGAGATCGGCTGTTTCCGCGAGCGCATGGCGTCGACGAAGTTGGCGGTGTGGTTCTCGGCCACCGGGCCGCCGTAGACCTCCTCGACGGCCTTCTCCGGGAGGGGATTGTCCTTCAGGGCGTCGACCGGCTCGCCGGTGATCTTGCCGCGATTGACGAAGAAGCGCCCCTTGGTGCCCTCGAAGAGGATGCCGTTGTCACCGGCGCTGGTGATGATCATCTCCACGCCGTCGGGCATCGCCGCGCGGATCGTGAACTCCGTCGCCGCGTTGTACTGGTCGGCCACCGTCGGCCAGCCGTTCCGGTAGGGCACGGGGAGTTTGTAGTCCAGGGGAGTGACCCTGCTCGGCCCGGTGTCGGTGGCGCCCAGCGCCCAGCAGGCGATGTCGACGTGGTGGGCGCCCCAGTCGGTGAGCTTGCCGCCGGAGTACTCGTGCCAATTGCGGAAGGAGTAGTGGCAGTTGCTGTAGAGCGGCACGCCGCCGCCGTAGCCCTCGCGCAGCTCCGGCAGCGCCCGGTAGGGCACCTTCGGCGCCGGGCCGAGCCAGAAGTCCCAGTCGATGCCGGCCGGCACCGGGGCTTCCGGGATCGTCGGCGACGGCTCCATGCCGTTGATTCCGCAGGTGACCTTCGTCACCTTCCCGATCCGGCCGTGCTTCACCAGCGCCACCGCCTGGAGGAAACGCCCCTCCGACTCGGTCCGCTGCATCGTCCCCACCTGGAACACCCGGCCGGTCTCCTTGACGACGCGTTCGATGAGCTTTCCCTCGTCGATCGTGAGCGTGAGCGGCTTCTCGCAGTAGACGTCCTTGCCGGCACGCATCGCCTCGACGGCGATCTTCGTGTGCCAGTGGTCGGGGGTGGCGATCATCACCGCGTCGACGTCCTTGCGGTCGAGGATCCTCCGGTAGTCGGCGTAGGCGTCGGGCTTGCGGCCCTGCCCCTTCTCGACGTTGGCGACGTTCGTCCCCAGGACGTTCGCATCGACGTCGGCCAGCGCCGCGAAGTCGGCGAACTTGAACGACTTCTGCGTGATCGACCAGCCCTGGTTGCGGAGGCCGATCGTGGCGAACACCGGCCGCTCGAGCAGCGACTCCGCCGCGGAGGCCCGCACCGCCGGGAGGAGGCCGGCACCGGCGGCGGAGAGGGCCGAAGCCCCGAGGAACCGACGGCGCGAGGCACGGGAGGCGGTCATGGCGAGAGTCCCCGAAAGGTGACGAGACGGGCCCCGCGGCGCTCCGGCGCGCGGCGGCGACGGGGGCGGGAACCGGTCAAGGATAGGAAGCGGCGGCCCCGCTCCGCAACCGGCGGCCCGCCCGCCGTGGCCGCCGACCGCGACGTTTATACTGGCCCCGCATCGCGACGGGGGACGCGACGGACGTGCGGCCCGTTCCACCCCCGTGCCGACAGGAGCCCGTGCCATGAATCATGCCTCGGTCCACGACTTCCTCGCGGGCGTCGCGCAGCGCGATCCGGGGCAGCCCGAGTTCCTCCAGGCGGTCACCGAGGTGATGGAGAGCCTGTGGCCCTTCATCGAGAAGAATCCCCGCTACGCCGAGCAGGGGCTCCTCGACCGGCTCGTGGAGCCGGAGCGGGTGGTGACCTTCCGGGTGTCGTGGGTCGACGACTCGGGGCAGGTCCGTGTCAACCGTGGCTACCGCATCCAGCACAGCATGGCGATCGGACCCTACAAGGGGGGCATCCGCTTCCATCCCTCGGTGAACCTCTCGGTGCTCAAGTTCCTGGCCTTCGAGCAGACCTTCAAGAACTCCCTCACCACGCTCCCCATGGGGGGCGGCAAGGGCGGAGCGGACTTCGACCCGAAGGGGAAGAGCGACGGCGAGGTGATGCGCTTCTGCCAGGCGTTCATGACGGAGCTCTTCCGCCACCTCGGCTCCGACACCGACGTCCCGGCCGGTGACATCGGCGTCGGGGCCCGCGAGGTGGGCTACATGGCCGGCATGAACAAGAAGCTCACCGACCGGGCCGACTGCGTCTTCACCGGCAAGGGCCTGAGCTTCGGCGGGTCGCTGGTGCGCCCCGAGGCCACCGGCTACGGCACCGTCTACTTCGCGGCGGAGATGCTCGGGAAGCAGGGGCTCTCCTTCGACGGGCTGCGCGTGGGCGTGTCGGGATCGGGCAACGTCGCCCAGTACGCGGTGAAGAAGGCGCTCGACCTCGGCGCGAAGGTGGTCACCGTCTCCGATTCGGGCGGCACCGTGGTCGACGAGGCCGGCTTCACGCCGGAGAAGCTCGCGGTCCTCATGGAGATCAAGAACAAGGAGCAGGGCCGCGTCGCCGACCATGCCGCGCGGACGGGAGCCCGTCACCTCGCCGGCGCCAAGCCGTGGAGCGTGCCGGTCGACGTGGCGCTGCCCTGCGCCACCCAGAACGAGCTCGACGAGGCCGACGCCAGGACGCTCGTGAAGAACGGCGTCCGCTGCGTGGCCGAGGGGGCCAACATGCCCTGCACGGCGGAGGCGGTGCGCGTCTTCCAGTCGGCCGGCGTCCTCTACGCGCCGGGCAAGGCGAGCAACGCCGGCGGCGTGGCGACCTCGGGGCTGGAGATGAGCCAGAACGCGCTGCGGCTCGCCTGGACCGCCGGCGAGGTCGACTCGAAGCTGCGCGTCATCATGCACGGGATCCACGAGGCCTGCCTGCGCCACGGCCGGCGCCCCGACGGCACGGTGAACTACGTCGACGGCGCGAACATCGCCGGGTTCGTGAAGGTGGCCGACGCGATGCTCGCCCAGGGAGTGACCTGACCGCCCGCCACGCGACGCGACCTCCCCTCCCGCCGCTTCGCACCGAGGGGCGAATGTGCGAAAACCTCCTCTCTCTCCCTTTCCCCGGGGCCTCACGCCGACCCATGACCGATCCCTCCCGTCCGCCACGTCCCACGAACCTCACCTTCGTGCAGATTCCCCTCTCGAGCGAGCCTCGCGAGACCGACGAGCGGTCGTTCGTGCTCCGCCCGTCGGGGATCGCCGGCGTGGGGGTATTCGTCACCCATCCGGTGACGAAGGGGACCTACCTCGCCTTGTTCCTCGACGACACGATCCGCCGCGTCTCCTACGAGGAGATGGAGAAGGATCCGCAGCTCAAGGCCTTCTGCCTCGTCTACGGGGTGGAGCGGGAGGAATACTGCTGCGTACCCCACAGCTTCTCGAAGATGGAGGTGGGGTGGTTCCTCAACCACTCCCCGACGCCCAACGCCGAACGGAACGACGGCTGGCGCGCCGCTCGCGACATCGCCGCCGGCGAGGAGATCACGATCGACTACGAGGCCTGCTGACCTGCCCCCGCGGCCGGCGGCCGCCGCACCCCCGGGATGCCCACCCATGCTGCTGGTGAAGACCTACCTCGACAAGAGCCCCGTCGCCGGGATCGGCCTGTTCGCGGCCGAGCCGATCGCCGCCGGCACGCTGGTCTGGAAGCTCTCCGACGTCGATCTGGTGATCCACCAACGCGACCTCGACGCCCACGGGCTCACCGAGATCCAGCGGGCGTTCTTCGAGAGCCACGCCTACAAGAACGGCAACACCTACTACCTCTGCATCGACGACGCCCG
>CAWUOA010000244.1:0-5420 GCA_963923225.1 uncultured Planctomycetaceae bacterium | reverse complement strand
GGCCCCTTCCGCAGCCGGATGGGCATCTTGTACTGGTCGATCTCCATGCCGCGGTGGTACTCCTCGCGCTCGAAGACCGGCTCGCCGTTGAGCCAGATCTTCCAGGCGTTCTTGCAGCCGAGCCGCAGTTCGGCGGGGCGCGCCTCCGCGGCGTCGAACTCGGTGACGGCGTAGGCCACGACCCCCTTGAGGCCCTCCTTGGTCTCCCCCTCGGGCGCCTTGGCGTCGGCCGGAGGCGCCGGCGGCGGATAGACGAGGTTGACGTTCACGATCCCGTACTCGTCGGCGCTGTCCACCGGCTGCCAGGCGACCTTCCCCTCCTTGCCGTCGAGGGAAGCCGCCGGATCGATCGCCGTCTCGGGGGGATAGACCGCGGCGAAGCCCTTGCCCTCGGTGTTGTCGAAGGGGCCGATGATCCGCCAGTTGCGGAGGAAGCCGAAGTGGCCCGTCAGGTCGACGGTGCCGCCGAGATCGCGGATCGACGCCGCCAGCGCCTGGATCTGCTCGACGTTCCGCGCGGCGTCGAAGGCCCGGCGGTACGCGACCAGCGCCTCCTCCTTCTTGCCGGCGGCCTCGAGCGCCTTGGCCGCGGCGATGACCTTCGCCACCGCGTCGCGCCGCAGTTCGACGCTCGGGTCCTCGGCCATTCCGTCGAGGAGCTTCTCGGCACGGGCAGGATCGGCCTCCTTCACCAGATCGAAGGCCAGACGCCGGGCCCGGGGGTCGTGCTTGGCATCGGCGAGGAACCGCTCGAGCGCCTCCAGCGGCAGCTTGCCGGCACCGCCGGCCCGGGCGACCACGGCGTCGACCGCGGCGCGGAGCCAGTTGGCCGCGAGCGGGTTGGCTCCGTCCATCGCCGCGAGGATCTCGGTGAGCGTCCCCGGGGGGGCCGCGGCGAGCACCTTCCAGGCCTCCGCGGCGGCCGCGTTCCCCTTGCCGTCATGATCGACTGCGCGGATCGCGGCCACGCTCTCCCCGACCGTCGCCGCGGAGGCGGCTCCGGAGAGGGCCGAGGCCAGGCCGACGACGACCAGGGCCGGGCCGCGCCATCCGCGCGGCGGACGAATCGAGAAGCGCATCGAAGCGACTCCGGGAAGACCACCGAATCACGCGAGACTCGGGGCGCGCGGCCGTACGCCGCCACGCCCGCCGGCACGAACCCGACCGCAGCCGCCTCAGGTCTTCGCCAGGGCGTCCTTCGCCACGGCGTAGCACTGCTTGATCTCGTCGATCGGGTTTTGCGGGTTCTCTTCGTACTCGAGCGACACCGCGCCGTTCTTCGGGAAGCCGGTCTGCACCAGCGCCGCGAACACCGCCGGGACGTCGAGGTGCCCCTTGCCGAGGATCACCCCCTTGGTGACGTCCTGCATGTCCTGGAAGTCCTTGAGGTGGATGCCGTAGAGCCTTCCCTTGAGCAGCCGGATCACCTCGACCGGCTTCTCGCCGGAGCGGATGTAGTGGCCGAGGTCGGCACAGGCGCCGATCCGCGGGTCGTGCCCCTCGATCGCGCGGAGGACGTCGACGACCTTGTCGTAGCGGTGCTTGGGGCCGTGGTTGTGGATGGCGATGCGGATGTCGAACTCCTTGACGAGCTCGTCGAGGCTCTTGAAGGCCTCGGGCGAGGGGTCGGCGGAGATCGTGGGGATGCCGGCCGCCTTGGCGAACTCGAACACCTTGCGGTTGGCCGCGGCGTCGCCGCCGAAGCCGTTGACGCCGTGGGCGCTGATGGTGAGGCCGAGGTCGGCGACCTTCTTCTTCATCGCGGCGATCGCGGCGGCGTCGGAGTTGAGCGGGAACATGTCCCCGTAGAACTCGACGAAGCGGAAGCCGATGTCGCGGGCGTGCTTGAGCGCCTCGTCGACCTTGTAGCCGCGGAGGGAGTAGAGCTGGATGCCGAGGTTCAGATCGGCGGCGGCCGCCTCGCGGGCGAAGCCCACCAGGGGGGAGGAGGCGGAGAGGGCGGCGGCGGTGGCGAGGAAGCCGCGGCGGGAGAGTGCGGGGGTCGACATGCCCGATCCTTTCAGCTGGTGGCCGGTGGGTGCGGGGGGAACCCGTCCCCCCGGGGCCGAATCATAGCAGCCCGCGGCCCCCGTTGCCGGCCGGAGCGTCACTTCGCCGGGGCGAAGCGGGAGACGAGCCCCAGGTCGAGGCCGAACACCCAGAGCATCAGGGAGAGGATGAGGATCAGTCCCACGTAGGACAGCGCGATCACCACGCGTTCGCTCGGCGGCTTGCGGGTGATCAGCTCCCAGGTGAGGAACACCATGTGCCCACCGTCGAGGACGGGGATGGGGAGGAAGTTCACCACGGCGAGGTTCGCGCTGAGCATGGTGAGGAACAGGAGCAGGGCGCTGGGGCCCTCCTCCGCCGACCGCCCCGCCTGCTGGGCGATCGAGAGGGGCCCGCCGAGGAGCCGGGCGCTGATCTGGCGGTTCCAGAGTTTCTCGAGGAAGCGGTAGACCATCGAGAGATCCTCGACGGCGGTGGCGAAGCCGCGCGAGAGGGCCGCGCCGAGCGACCCCGCCTTCTCCCGCCGCATCTCCTGCTCGAAGGCCAGGCCGCGGAGCGGCATCCACGCCCCCTCCACCGGCTCCGCCTCGAGTTCCACCTCGCGCGCACCGCCGGCTCCCTCCACCGAGAGCACGACCTTCGTGCCTCGCGGGAGCCGCTCGAGGACGGTCAACGCCACCGGCCAGTTCGGCTCGGAGTCGGACAGCGCGACGCCGTCGTCGTCGTCCCCCTCGGGCCCGACGAAGCGGCAGCGGACGACCCTCTCGCCCGCCGTCATGCCGGCTCGATCGGCGGGGCTCCCCGGACGCACCTCCGCCACCGTCGCCGCGACCGGCAGCGCGACGCCCAGCGTGGACACGGCCAGCGGCGTGCCGAACATCGGCGAGTCGTCGATCCAGGTCACGCTCCGCGGCACGACGGAAAGCGTCCGCTCGGCGCCGGCCCGCTCCACGACGACCTCCACCGGCGCGCCGGCGCGGCCGCGGAGTCGGTCGTCGATCGTGAACGGATCGCCGATCGCCGCGCCGTCGATCGACAGGATCCGGTCACCGGCGAGCATGCCGGCGGCGGCCGCGGGCGAGGCTTCCTGGACCGCCTTGACCGCTCCGGGAGTCATCACCAGGCCAAAGTCGGGCCGGCCCTGCGGCCCGATCGCGACGTCGATCCGCTCCGCGTTCCCCTTGCCGCCGCGCTCGACGGTGAGCGTCACCGGGCGGTCGGCACGCGCGGAGAGGATCGTGACCAGGCCGGCGTAGGTCTTCACCGGCTCGCCGTCGACGGCCGTCACGCGGTCGCCGTCGGCGAGGGAGGGGACGGCGGCCGCGGCGCTGCCGGTGAGGCGTTTGGCTGAGTCGGTGGCGATGGCCAGCGACGACGGGCCGGAGATGCCGATGCTCGGCACGCCGATGTCGGTATCGGGCTCGAGGCGCACCGTCCGCTCGACGCCGTCGGCGGCGTCGCGCACGGTCACGTCCACCCCTTTCGACACGTCGCCGAGCGTGATGTGCTTGCGGATCTCGTCGAACGCGGCCACCGGCTTGCCGCCGATGGCGACGATGTCGTCGCCGGTGCGCATCCCCGCCCGCCACGCCGCGCCGCCGGGCCGGACCGCCGAGGTCCCGGCGGGGACGACGTTGACCCCGAGGCGCCAAGCCAACGACGCCATGAGGATCGCGAAGATCACGTTCATGATCACGCCGGCGGAGATGATCGCCATCCGCTCCGGCACCGACTGGGCCTGGTAGCTGCGCGGATCCCACGGGGCGTGCGGCGCGTCGGTCGGCTCGGCGGGGAGGTCGCCGTGGGCCCGGGCCCGGTCGTGCTCGGCTGCGGCGGCGCCGGGGTTGTCGTCCTGCCCGAGCATCTTCACGTAGCCCCCCAGCGGCAGGGCGCCGATGCCATACTCCGTCTCCCCCCACTGGAACTTCGCCAGCTTCAGGCCGCCGATGTCGAAGCCGAGATAGAACTTCTCGCACTTCACCCCGCAGGCCTTGGCGACGAGGAAGTGGCCGAGCTCGTGGACGAAGATCACGAACCCCAGGCCGAAGACCACCTGGAGGAACTCGAGCGGGTGGCCGGCGATCCACTGGAGGAGCGACAGGCCGGGGATGGCCCCGAGGAGGACCGCTCCGTCCGCCGCCAGCCGCGTCACGATCTCGCCCACTGCACGACCTCCTGCCTGGCCCAGGCGTCGAGTCGACGGACGTCGTCGAGCGACGGAACGGGCTGGAACTGGTGCGCGTCGAGGACTCTCGCGCACGCCTCCGCGATGTCGGTGAACCGCATCCGGCCGCCGAGGAACTCCCCCACCGCCGCCTCGTTGGCGGCGTTGAGGACGGCCCCGGCCGTGCCCCCGCGCGCCGCCGCCTCGTGTCCGAGGCGCACCGCCGGGAAGCGCCGCGGATCGGGGGGCTCGAACTCGAGCCGGAACGCCTCGGTGAAGTCGAGGCGCCGGGCCGGGCCGTCGTGGCGGCGCGGATGCGCCAGCGCGTACTGGATGGGGAGCTTCATGTCGGGCGGGCTGAGCTGCGCGAGCACCGAGCCGTCGACGAACTCCACCATCGAATGGACGACCGACTGCGGATGGACGACGACGGCGAGCTTCGCCGGATCGAGGTCGAACAGCCAACGGGCCTCGATCAGCTCGAGGGCCTTGTTCATCATCGTCGCCGAATCGACGGTGATCTTCGGTCCCATCGACCAGGTGGGGTGGCGGAGCGCCTCGGCGGGGGTCACCGCGGAGAGCGTCTCGGCGGGACGGGTGCGGAAGGGCCCGCCGCTGGCGGTGAGGATCACGCGCAGCACCTCGTCCGATCCGCCGCTGCGAAGCGCCTGGTGGATCGCCGAGTGCTCGCTGTCGACGGGGAGGAGCGTCGCGCCACGCGCCGCCGCCAGCCGCGTCACGAGCGGCCCGGCCATGACGAGCGTCTCCTTGTTGGCCAGCGCCACCGTCTTGCCCGCCTCGAGTGCCGCGAGCGTGCTCCTCAGGCCGGCGGCGCCGACGATCGCCGAGACGACGCGGTCGACGCCGTCGGCACGGACCAGGTCGTCGAGGGCGTCGGGCCCGACGGCGAGACGGGTCCCGGCCGGCAGGGCGCCGGCGCCGATGCGCCCGGCGGCCTCCTCGTCGGTGACCACCACCCATTCCGGCCGGTGGAGACGGGCCTGGGCGAGAAGCGCCTCGACGCTCGTGTGGGCCGCCAGCACCGTCGCCCGGTAGCGGCCCTCCGACGCGGCGATGACGTCGAGCGTGCTCGTCCCGATGCTGCCGGTCGATCCGAGGACCGCCACGCCGAGCGTGTCGCCACGCCCCGCTCCCTCCGCGGCGACGCCGGCGGCCAGGGGCAACGGGGACGGATGGTTCGTGGCCATGGGGCAGGCGGCGATCTCGCGCGTGCCGGTCTCCTGTC
>CAWUOA010000243.1:0-5421 GCA_963923225.1 uncultured Planctomycetaceae bacterium | reverse complement strand
ACCGGCAGGAAATCGGCCGAGGCGGCCGCGGCTTGCTCGGCCGACAGGCTCTTGAAGATGCCGTCCTGACCGTTTCCCGGGTGCCCCTTCACGTAGCACTGCGTGGTGAGCAAGTGCGTGCCGCCCCGCGTCACCTTGACGTGGATGTGCGGCGTGCGGCCGGGGTAGGGGACCGGCTGGATCGTGCGGAAGCCCCACGATCCCGCGAGCCCGGTGAGGAATCGGCCGTAGCCCTGGAAGCGGCCGTCGCGGCGCTCGGCGTTGCCCGAACCGGAGTGGAGGTAGGCACCGTGGGCGTCGCACTGCCAGATCTCCACGAGCGCCCCCCGCAAGGGGCTCCCCGAGGCGTCGAGGACCCGGCCGGAGAACCATGTCGGCACGCCGTCGGAGAGGGCCGACTCGTCGGTGATCGCCAGGAGGTCGTTGTCGGTGTCGAGGGGGAGCTTGTCGGGGAAGAAGGGGCCCTCGGTCTGGGCGGGCGTCCGCACGAGCTCCTCGGCGAAGGCCCCCGGCCGGGCGGCGAAGAGGGAGGCCAGCGCCCCCAGACGGAGGAGCCGGCGGCGGCCCTCGTCGGCACGCTCGAACGACCTGGGATTGAGGAGGCTCATGGCGCGGGCTCCGGAGCAGGGGACTGGTCGGAAGGAAGGATCAGGCGAGGATCTCGGGAACGACCCGGCCGTGGACGTCGGTGAGACGGTAGCGGCGGCCCTGGAACCTGTAGGTCAGCCGTTCGTGGTCGATGCCGCAGAGGTGCATGATCGTGGCGTGGAGATCGTGGACGTGGACCCCGCCTGACACGATGTTGTAGCCGAACTCGCACGTCTCGCCGTGGGTCACGCCCCCCTTCACACCGCCGCCGGCCATCCAGATCGTGAAGCAGCGCGGATGGTGGTCGCGGCCGAAGTCGGCCCCCGGCTTGTAGAGGCCCTGGCAGTAGTTCGTGCGGCCGAACTCGCCCCCCCACACGACGAGCGTCTCGTCGAGCATCCCCCGGTCGGCGAGATCCTGCACGAGCGCCGCCGCCGGCTGGTCGGTCTGCCCCGCCTCCGAGCGAATCCCTCCGGCGAGCCCGCCGTGGTGGTCCCAGTCCTGGTGATAGAGCTGGATGAAGCGCACGCCGCGCTCGGCCAGGCGCCGGGCGAGGAGGCAGTTGGCGGCGAAGGTGCCCGGATCGTCGGCGCCGGGGCCGTACTTCTCGAGGACGTGCTTCGGTTCGTCGGCGAGGTTCGCCACCTCCGGCACGCTCGCCTGCATGCGGAAGGCGAGCTCGTAGTTGGCGATGCGGGCCGCGATCTCGGTGTCGGGATTGCCGGCGAACTGGTGCCGGTGGAGGGCCTCGAGCCCGTCGAGGGCCAGCCGCCGGCTGTCGCGCGACACACCGGCGGGATTGCCGAGATAGAGGACCGGATCGCCCCCCGAGCGGAAGCGCACCCCCTGGTGGCGCGTGGGGAGGAACCCCGCCCCCCACAGGTGGCTCATCAGCGGCTGGCCCGACTTGTTCTTCGTGATCAGCACGACGAAGGAGGGGAGATCGTCGGCGGAGTCGCCGAGGCCGTAGTCGAGCCAGGCGCCGATGCTCGGCCGGCCCGGAATCTGCGCCCCGCTCTGCATGAACGTCACGCCGGGGCCGTGGTTGATGCTCTCGGTGTGCATCGCCTTCAGAAAGCAGAGCTTGTCGGCGACCTTCGCCGTGTGCGGGAGCACCTCCGAGAGCCAGGCGCCGCTCTGGCCGTGCCGCTCGAACTTCAACGGCGACCCGACCAGCGGGATCGAGCTCTGATTGCCCGACATCCCCGTGAGCCGCTGCCCGCCGCGGACGCTCTCCGGGAGCTGCTCGCCGGCACGCTCCACGAGCGTCGGCTTCCAGTCGTAGAGATCGAGCTGCGAAGGCCCGCCCGACTGGAAGAGGTAGATGATCCGCTTCGCCTTGGGCGCGACGTGGAAGGTGTCCAAGGCACCGTGCGGAGCCTCGGGGATCGCGGCGGCGCTCGCGCGCGAAAGCAGGTGCGAGAGCGCCAGGCCCCCGAGCCCCATGCCGGTGGAGCCGAGCAGCCGGCGCCGGCTCGTGGCCGGTGCGTCGGGGAGCGGGAGGGGCGCCGCAGGGAGCGTCGGGTCGATCATCGCTTCACCACCGTGAGATCGTGATTGGCCAGGGCATTGAGCACCGCGGCCAGCGCCGCGACGTCGACCGGGGGAAGATTCGCATCGGGGGCCGTCGCCCCCACGCCGACGAGCTTCGTCGCCTCGTCGGGATGGGCCCGGTACCAGGCGAGCTGGTCGGTGTGCATCCGTTCGAGAATCGCCTGCTCCTCGGCGTCGGGCGGCCGGCCCGTGAGGCGTTCCCAGCCCCGGGCCAGGAGCGGCGCGACGGGGCCGGCCGCGCCCCCGGGGCGGCCGGGATCGGACAGGAGCGACTGGGCGAGGACCCGTGCGGCCTCGACGAACTGCGGTCCGTTCAAGAGCACGAGCGCATGCAGAGGCGTGTTGGTCGTGTCGCGTCTGGCCACGCACACCACGCGCTTCGGCACGTCGAAGCTCTCGAGGACGGGCCCCGGCCCGGTGCGGCGCCAGAGGGTGTAGAGACTCCGCCGGTAGAGGTCGGCGCCGGTGCCGGGAGTGGCCGGCTTGAACGACTCCGCCAGATCGTAGGTGCTCACGGGCGGGCCCCCGGTCTTCTCCACGAGGAGCCCCGACGCGGCGAGGATCCCGTCGCGGATCATCTCCGCGGGCAGCCGGTGGCGCGGACCGCGCGCCAGGCGGACGTTGGCCGGATCGTCGGCGAGCGCCTCGGCCGTCGCCCGGCTCGACTGCCGGTAGACGCGCGACTCGAGGATCGTGCGCACGAGTTTCTTCATGTCCCAGCCCATGCCCCCCTCGGCGGCCGGCCGGGAGAAGCTCCACGCCAGCCAGTCGAGCACCTCCGGATATTCCGGCCGCACCGACTGGCTGCCGAGATCCTCCGGCGTCTTCACGAGCCCCTGACCGAAGAGCCCCTGCCAGACCCGGTTCACCGTGACCCGCGCGAGCAGCGGATGGCCGGGGTCGACGAGCCACCGCGCGAGCCCGAGCCGGTTGCGCGGCTGGTCGGCGGGGAAGGGGGGGAGGACCTCCGGCGTGCCCGGCTCCACCGCCTCGCCGCGTTTGTCGTACTCGCCGCGCGTGAGGACATAGGCGGTCTTGGGCCGCTCCGTCTCCCGCATCACCATGATCTCCGGCGGCTGCTCGGCGAGATCGTCACGGGCGCGCCTGGCCTCTTCGAGCGTCTTGCGGGCGGCGAGCGCGGCCGCGTCGGAGGCCCGTGCATGGAGCCCGCCGAGCAGGTCGGCGGCGCCGTCCGGCCGGCGCTCCTTCATGGTGGCGATCGTGCCCGGCTCGGCGAGCTCGCGCACCTCGAGCGGCGACAGCGCCCGGTCGAAGACGCGGACGTCGTCGACGAGCCCCCCCTTGAATCCCATGTCGCGCATCCGCTCGCCGATGCGGAGATGATCCCCGCCGCCGCCGGTGATCTCGCGGGTGAGCGCGTCCTTGACGATCTCCGTGGCCGCAGGCCGGCCGTCGATGAACAGAGCGAGACCGCCCGCGGTGCCCGAGCCGTCGCTCGACACGGCGACGTGGACCCAGCGCCCGGTGGGCACCGGCTCGACCGAACGCACGCTCGCCGCGTCGCCGGGCCAGAAGTGGACGAGCGACCACTGGAAGTGGCCGTCGATGACGAGCAACTCGTAGCCCCGGCTGCCGGCGTCGGTCCAGGCCTGCGAGCGGTGGAAGATCACCGCACGGTCGTACGAGGACGGGGCCTCGAGCCACGTCGCCACCGTGAAGGGCTGGCTGCGACGGAAGTTCCCCACGCCGGTCTGCACCGGATGGTCGCCGGTGAGCTTCACCGCCATGCCCGCATGGCCGGGAGCGAGCGTGTTCTCCGGCGGCGAGGTCGCCGCGGCGACGCCGTCGATCGCCGCCGGGAAGGCGCCCTCGGCGTTCCGCTCGTCGAAGGGGAAGCGGGCGATCTCGCCGGCGATCCGGCTCGGGTCGGCGCCGTCGAGGCCGGCGGGAACGTCGCGTTTCCCGGCGATCCATTCGGCCACCTCGCGCCGCGCCAGCGTCTCGCGGCGATCGAGCTCGGTCGCGGCCAGACGGCACTGCTCCTCGGCGCGGAGCATCGCCGTCTTCCAGCCCGGATCGGCGAGGCGGAGCTTCGGCGTCGGCACGGCGGGGGTGAAGTAGCTGTAGAGCCCCGCCTCGTCGACGTCGTCGAAGAAGGCGAAGAACCCGTAGTACTCCTTCTGCGTGAGCGGATCGAACTTGTGCTCGTGGCAGCGGCAGCACTCGAGCGTGAGGCCGAGGAAGGCGGTGCCGAAGGTCGTCACCCGGTCGTTGACGTAATTGACGCGGTATTCCTCCTCGACGCTCCCTCCCTCCGCCTCCTGCTGGTGGAGCCGGTTGAAGGCGGTGGCGAGGATCTGCTCGTCGGTGGCGTTCGGGAGGAGGTCGCCGGCGAGCTGCCAGGTGACGAAGTCGTTCCAGGGGAGGTTCCGGTTGAAGGCGTCGACGACCCAGTCGCGCCACCACCACACGGGACGGTCGCGGTCGACCTGGAAGCCGTAGCTGTCGGCGTAGCGGGCGACGTCGAGCCAGTCGACCGCCATCCGCTCGCCGTAGCGGGGGCTGGCGAGGAGCCTCTCGAGGAGCCTGTCGTAGGCGTCCGGACGCTCGTCGGCGACGAAGGCCTGCACCTCTTCCGGCGTCGGCGGGAGGCCGGTGAGATCGAAGGTGGCGCGGCGGACGAGCGTGGCCCGGTCGGCCTCTGGCGCGAGTGAGAGTCCGCCGGCGGCGAGCCTGGCGGCGACGAAGCGGTCGATCGGATGCGGCCCGGAAGCGTCGGTGGCGGGGGGAGCCACCGGCGCCTTCACCGGCTGGAACGCCCAGTGCGGCTCGTACTCCGCCCCGGTGGCGATCCACCGCTTCAGGATCGCGACCTGTTCGGCCGAGAGCCTGCCGAGCTTCGACTGCGGCGGCGGCATGACGACGTCGGGATCGTCGGAGAGGATCCGGGCGAGGAGCTCACTGGCCGCCGGATCCCCCGGCACGATCGCCCTGGCGCCGCTCGCCGCCTCGGCCGTGGCGCTGTCGCGCCGATCGAGCCGCAGCCCCGCCTGCCGCTGGACGCTGTCGGGGCCGTGGCACTGGAAACAGGTGTCGGAGAGGATCGGCCTGACGTCGCGGTCGAAGGAGACGGTCGGCTCGGAGGCGAACGACGCCCGGAGGAGAAGGCCCGCGGCGATCGCCGTGACAAGCGCGAGGGGGTGTCGACGGCGCATGGGGAGAGGCATCCGTGGGAATCGCGGGAAACACCCTTCCCGCCTGTCGCACCAGTGTACGCTCTGTCTCTTATACACATCTCCGAGCCCACGAGACCAGAGA
>CAWUOA010000242.1:0-5422 GCA_963923225.1 uncultured Planctomycetaceae bacterium | reverse complement strand
GGCGATCGGCTTCAACATCCATTGGTCGTGGCTGCGGCGCCCCGGCCGCAGCGCCGTCTGATCAGCCACGTCGGAGGCTTGCCGCTCCCCGGCTCCGGCGCGAAGGCCGGAGCCGGGGAGAGCGGCCCTCGGTGATGTCGTTTCGACGGGCCGGTCAGGTCGTCGGGAGGGCGGAGATCACGCCGTCGCCGCCGATGACGATCTCGGCCGAGAGCTTCGATCGGCCGCGGATCGTGGCGATCGAGTCGCCGACGACCCACGACTCGTACGCGGCGTCGACGAGGCTCTCCGAGGTGCCGATCGCGTCGCCGGTGATGTCCCAGAACATCATGCCGCCGAGCCCCATCCGTTCGGCCCAGTCGGACTTCTGCGCGATCGACGTCCGCGTCTCGAAGGAGCTGAAGATCCGATCGGCCGCGTCGTAGACGTAGGTCGCCTGGGCGGTGTCGTCCCAGTAGATCTTCCATCCGCCGGCCGACGCCTGGACCTGCGCCACGAGGTCCTTGTAGTCGTAGACCCCCTTCTCGAACGAGCCGGGCGCGGCCCCCGAGGATCCCTCGAGGTAGCCGCCGTCTCCGCCGTCGGCCACGCCGCTCCAGGCCCGCGTGTAGAGCGGGGCGCCGAGGACCATCTTCGCCGCCGGCACGCCGGCGGCGAGATAGGCGTTCACCGCCGTACGGATGTCGTAGCCGGCGGCGTCGCCGGTGAACGCCGACTGGTGGCCGGTCGTGGTTTCCCAGGTGCCGTGGAAGTCGTAGCTCATCAGGTTGAACCGGTCGACCGACGGGGCGAGTCCCGCGGGGTTCAGGGCGGCGATCTTGTCATTCCCTCCAGGCGCCGCGACCGAAATCTCGTAGCGCCGCCCGAGTTGGCTTCCGAGGGCGTCGAACTTCTGCCGCACCAGTTGCAGGAGCGCCGCGTAGTTGGCCCCGTCGCTCGGGCTCGCCGAGTTGCCCGACTCGCCGCCGCCGCCCGGGTATTCCCAGTCGAAGTCGATGCCGTCGAACATCCGATAGGTGTCGAGGAACTTCGCGAGCGACCCGGCGAACGCCTCGCGGCCGGTGGCCGTCGAGCAGACGGTGCTGAAGTGGTCGGAGAGGGTCCATCCGCCGACGGCGATGCTCACCTTCATGTGCGGATACTTCTCCTTGAGCTCCGCCACCTGGTTGAAGTTGCCCCACACGGTCTGCGTGGCACGGGGATCGCCGGCGGGATAGGACCACAGGTCGGCCTCGCCCGACACCGATTCCTCCGCCGAGAACCGCTTCTCGAGGGCGGCGTAGCTGTCCATGATCGCCACCTGGCCGTCGCTCTTGAGGTCGAGGAACGAGTAGATCAGGTGGTTGAGCTTGTCGCCGGGGACGTCGGCGAGTTGGAACTTCCGTCCGTAGATTCCCCACTCCGGGAAGTACGCGGTGAGGATCTTGTCGGTCTTGGCGATGTCGCCCGTCGCCGCGGGCTTGCTCGTGTCGTCGTCGACGATCGTGGCGGAGGCGCTGGCCGTGCCGATCGTCGCCCCCACGGGCGTGGAGAGGACGAGCGTGAACGATTCGCTCGATTCCACGATCGCGTCGCCGAGGATCGCCACGGCCACCTGCTGCGAGGTCGAGCCCGCCGGGAAGGTCACCGTGCCGCTCGCGGCGACGTAGTCGCTGCCGGCCTTCGCCGTCCCGTCCGCGGTCGACCACGCCACCGTCACCGGCGTCGTCGAGGCGGTGGAGAGCGACAGCGTGAACAGCGCCTTGGCCGCGTCTCCCGCCGCCCCTTCGACGACCGATCCGCCGGTCACGGAGAGGCTCGGCGTGGGGGGAGCGACCGTGCCCCCGCCGCCGCCACTGCCGCCGCCGAGCGGTTGCCCGTTGAGCGTCCAATCGGTCGGTGTCGATCGCGGCCCCGATCCGGTCCCCGTGAACCCGAAGCTCACGCTTGCTCCCGCGGGGACGCTGCCGTTCCAGCCCGCGTCGCCGACGATGAAACGGGTACCCGTGCTGACGGCCGAGGTGCCGACGAGCGTGGCGTTCCAGGCGGAGGCGATTCCCCAGGGCGCGGTGAAACCGAGCTTCCAGCCGGCGATCGGCGTCGTGCCGCCGCTTGTGAGCTTGATCTCCCCCTGGAAGCCGCTGCCCCAGTCGCTGGTCACCGTGAAGGAGACGCTCGGCCCCTGTCCGGCGGGGGCGGTGTCGTCGTCGACGATCGTGCCGGCGGCGGTCTGGTTGGCGAGCGTCGCGCCGGCCGGTGCGGAGAGGGCGAGCGAGAACGATTCGTTCCCCTCGACGAGCGCATCGCCGGTCACCGTCACGGCCACCTCCTGGTGCGTGACGCCGGCAGGGAACGTCACCGTGCCGTTCGCGGCGCCGTAGTCGCTGCCGGCGAGGGCGGTGCCGTCCACGGTGCGCCAGGCGACGGTGACGGGGCTCGCCGACGGTGCCGAGAGGTCGAAGCCGAACACCGCCTTCCCGGTCGAGCCGGCGGCGCCCTCCGTCACTTTCGCACCGCTCACCGAAAGCGTCGGCAGCGGCGCGGCGCCCGTGTTGCCGTCACCGATCGGCTCGCCGTTGAGCATCCAGTGCGTCGGCGAGGTCGATGCCGATCCGCCGGCGGTCGCGGCGCCGATGAAACCGAAGGCGACGGCGCGGCCCGCGTCGAGCGTGCCGTTCCATCCGGCGTTGGCGACGGTGTACGTCGAACCGACGTGCGACACGATGCGGGCGTCCCAGATCGAGGTGATCTGGGCGCCGTAGTCGAACGACACCTTCCAGTCGGTCACCGGCGTGGTGCCCCTGTTGTCGAGCGTGATGCCGGCCTGGAATCCGCTCCCCCAGTCCTGCACGAGCGTGTAGTCGGGCACCGTCGCCGACATCATCGCCCGCCCCTCGAGCGACTCGGTCGCCAGCCGTTCGAGACGGCGCGACTGGCGGGCCTGCGCCCGCGCCCGGCCACGACGGAGCTGACGCGACGGTCGGGCGGGGAAGAACGATCGCAACAGGGCGAAGGGATGCATCGGAGACCTCGGGGGGATGGGAAGCGACCGCGGCGACGGAATACGTCCTCGCGATCGCCTCGTGGCATGCACCCCTACGCCCCGGATCGGCGCCGGATCGGTCCGAAGCGGCCTGTTCATCGGGATTTCACGCGGCGTTCATGCCCCGTTCATGGAGCGTTCACGCGGCGTTCAATCGCGGCGCGATGCCGTGCCGGGAGGGCCGGCGGAAGAGGCCGGCAGGAGGAGCCGGAAGGTCGCGCCGCCGCCGGGGGTCTCCTCGTGCACGAGATCCCCCCCGTGGCTGCGCGCGATGCGGCGCGAGAGGGCCAGGCCGATGCCGTGGCCGCCGTGGGCCTTGCCGCTGGAGTAGCGCTCGAAGAGCGTCGGCCGCGCGGCCGCGGGGACGCCGTCGCCATGATCGACGACCGACACCCGGCAGCCGCGTGGCCCTGCGGCGACATCGATGTCGATCCGGTCGCCGGGGCGGGCATGTTCGACGGCGTTGGTGAGCAGATTGACGACCACTTCCTCGAGAAGGTCGGCATCGCCCCGG
The DNA here is from genome assembly GCA_963923225.1 of uncultured Planctomycetaceae bacterium. Taxonomy (GTDB): domain Bacteria; phylum Planctomycetota; class Planctomycetia; order Pirellulales; family UBA1268; genus QWOP01. The sequence goes on along the minus strand of CAWUOA010000242.1, from coordinate 1,886 downwards.
ACGACGGCGCTCGCGGCCGGCGCGTCGATCGCCACGCCGCGGGCGGCCGCGGCGTCCTCGACGCGCTCGATCGCCGCTGCGACGATCGGCTCGAGGTCGATCGGCCGGAGCCGTTCGGCGTCGAGGGCCGCGGTGCGCGAGTACGCGAGCAACGCTCCGCAGACCTCCTCGATCCGCCGCGCCAGTCCGTCGACACGCCCGAGCGCCGCTGCCAGCTCGGTCGCGGTGGCCCCCTCTTCCGCCGCCGTCTCCAGAAGGATCGCATGGACCGGGTTGACGAGTTGGTGGGCCACGTCGGCGTTGAACCGCGTCTGCGCCAGGCGGATGTCGTCGAGCCTGTCGAGCATGCCGTTGATCGTTCCGGCGGCCTCCGCGATCTCGGCATCGGCTCGGTCGAGGTCGATCCGCTCACCGAACGCGCCCTGGTGGATGCGCCGGGCGGTGGCGGCGATCTCGGCGAGCGGGGCGAGTGCGCGCGCCAGCACCAGCCAGGCCAGTCCGAGCACGAACGGCACCCAGACGGCGAACGTCGTCGCCTGGTACACCGCCTCCCTCCGCTCCGCCGCGGCCATGTCGGCCCGCGCGGTCCCGGCGACGAGAAGGGTGTCTCCGGCACCTTCGACGGCCGCCAGCCGCCACAAGCCGTCGGGGGTGTTCCAGGCCGTGCCGGTGCGCGTGGCCCAGTCGGGCTCCCAGGCGAAGCCGTCGGGAAGATCGACGTCGTGCACCCGGGTGCCGTCGCGTCGCCATCCTCCGGCGAACCATCTGAAGGCCGTCACGTCGGCCGGCTCGTGCCCGAAGGCGAGGAAGCGTCCGAGCCAGCCCTGCTGGCTCTCCTCCGCGGCGGCCAGCGCGGGCAGCGTGAGGAGGTCGTCGTCGGCATCGTCGGCCGGAGCGAGGCGATCGTGGATCCGCAGGGCCGCCAGCCGCGACTGCAGCCCGAGATCGACGTCGCGCTCGAGGATCCTCACGGTCGCGTGCCAGTTGGCGGCCCGGAAGAGGATCGCCCCGACGACGAACACGAGCCCGACGGAGATCGCGACGCGCCGCTGGAGCGATCGCCGCGCCGCGGGTCGCCCGACGTCCGCCGTCGTCGTCATCGATCCGGCCCCTCGACGATGAATCCCTGACCACGCCGGGTGGCGATCAACTCCCGGCCGAGCTTGCGGCGGAGGCGGAGGACGACGACGTCGACGACGTTGCTCACCGTGTCCTCGGGGGGCGTCTCGCCCGGATGGATCGTCTGCTCGAGCGCCGCCCGGGAGACGATCCGTCCCCGGTCGCGCAGGAGGCGTTCGAGCACCGCGAACTCCTGCGCCGTGAGGGCCACCCGCTCCCCGCCGCGGCAGACGGATCGGGAGGGGAAGTCGACGCTCACGTCGCCGATGGTCGTCCCGGCGTTGACCTCGCCGTCGTTGCGCCGCAGCACGGCCCGGATCCGCGCGAGCAGCTCCCTGACGGAGAACGGCTTCACGACGTAGTCGTCGGCGCCGAGATCGAGCGTGGCGACGCGGTCGTCCTCGTCACGCTTCGAGGAGACGACGATGACCGGCGTGTCGTGGGTGCGGCGGAGCGAGGCGAGGACCTCCTCTCCGTTCATGCCGGGGAGGCGGAGGTCGAGGACGATCAGGTCGACGTCGCCGCCGAGCGCCGCCGCGAGGCCCGTCGGCCCGTCGGCGGCCTCCGCCACCGCGTAGCCTGCGCCGCGCAGGCCGGCAGCCACGGCCGCCCGGGCGGCGTCCTCGTCGTCGACGACCAGGACGCGCGTCGGGCCGACGTGGGGAGGGGCGGTCATGAATGAATCGACCGGCGGGATGCGTGGAACGGCGGCAATACGCCCGGCTGGGATCGAACCAGCGACCCTGGGATTAGAAATCCCATGCTCT
>CAWUOA010000241.1:0-5424 GCA_963923225.1 uncultured Planctomycetaceae bacterium | reverse complement strand
TTGGAATCGAGGACGAACACCGAGCGGGCCAGGAGCTTGAGCTCGTCGATGAGGACGCCGAACGCCTTGCCGAACTCGCGGTCCTTGTAGTCGCTCCCCACCTTCATGCCGGTGATCGACTCGGCGCCGCAGAACCGCTTCATGGCGAAGGGAAGATCGAGGCTCACCGTCAGCGCGTTGATCTTGTCGCCCATGGCGGCGAGACGCTCGTTGAACTTCTTCGTCTGCACCTGGCAGACCGGCGTGTCGAGCGACGGGACGACGCTGATGAACGTCGGCTTGCCGAGGAGGTCCGCCTTGCGGATCGGCTGCATGCCGTCGCCGACGACGGTGAAGTCGGGGGCCGCGGCCCCGACCTTGATCTCCTCACCGACGAGGGTCATCGGGTTGCCCTTGAACGTCACCGCGCCATGCCTGCCCATGCTTGCTCTCCTCGAGAAGGGTGAATCGCCGGGGCTCTCGTCCCGTCGGCGGCCCCGGCCGCTCGGGGGCCCGGGAAGGGGAAGTATTGCCCCTGACGGCGTTTCGGCAAGGCTCCGGTCGCACCCACGTTCCTCCCCGGACCGCTTTTCGCCACCCCGGAAGCGTGGTCAACGCCGCGGTTCCCACCTCGCCCGAGTGCCTTTTCCGCACCCTCGCCCCGCCCGCGCCGCACGTCGCCGGCGCCGTCGGGAGGAGCGTCACGCCGACTTGCCGGGCGTCCCGACTCCTGCCACATTCCCCGGAGTCGGTTCGTACGTACGAAGGACCCACGGACACCGTTTCGACATGGGCGACCTGGCGCGGATGGCGGGAAGGTTCGGGCAGTTCGCGGGCCTCACGCTTCCGGCATTGGCGATCCTGCTGGAACTGCAGCACGCCATCTCGCTGGGGCAGATGCTCGTGATGCTCGTGGCGGCGGTGTGCTGCTTCTGGATCGGGCGGATCGTCGAGGGACTGGCCGCGCGGTAGAAGGCGGGACTTTCGCGACGCCCGACGGATCGGGCGGATGGACGGGCCGGTGACGACCGGCTGCGACGCACAGTGAGGCACGCATGGGCACGGACGCTTCGGATCGCGGGGAGCCCATCTCGCTCCATCCGCTCCTCTTCCAGCCGGTCTATCGGCGCTACCTGTGGGGTGGCCGACGGTTCGCCACCCGTCTCGGCCGCGAACTGCCCCCCGGCGACGACTTCGCCGAGTCGTGGGAGGTGGTCGACCGCGCCGGCGACCAGAGCGTGGTGGCTGCCGGCCCACTCGCCGGCCGATCCCTCGGCGAACTGGTGCGCGGCTCCGGGCCGTCGCTCCTGGGAAGGCACGCCGGCCTCGCGTCGTTCCCGCTCCTCTTCAAGTTCCTCGACGCCTGTCACGATCTCTCCGTGCAAGTCCACCCCGACGACGCCCGGGCGGCGACGCTCGTGCCTCCCGACAAGGGGAAGACCGAAGCCTGGTACGTGATCGACGCCGCGCCCGGCGCCCGGCTGTGGGCCGGCCTCCGAGCGGGGGTCGATCGGGCGGCGCTCGAAACGGCGCTCCGCGCCGGGCGAATGGACGAGGTGCTCCACGCAGTCGAGCCGCGTGCCGGCGACTGCATCTTCGTTCCGGCGGGCACCGTGCACGCCATCGGCGCGGGGCTCCTGGTCGCCGAGATCCAGCAGTCGAGCGACGTCACCTGGCGCCTCCACGACTGGAACCGCACCGGCCCCGACGGCAAGCCGAGGGCCCTCCACGTGGATGCCGGTCTCGACGCGGTGACGCGTTTCGAGCCGGTCGGGCCGGCGACGCCGATCGCCACTGCCGACCCCGCGGTGCGCCGCCTCGTGGAGTGCGGGCACTTCATCTTCGACGAGGTACGGCCCGATGGCACGTGGAGCGTGGGCGGCGACGACCGCTTCCACCTCCTGGCCGTCGTCGACGGCACGGTCCGTTTCGACGACGCCTGGGGCCTTCCCGGGCTCGCCTCGGGCCAGACGGCGCTGCTCCCGGCGTCGATCGGCCGGCAGACGATCCATGCCCCCGGCCGGGCCACGCTCCTGCACGTGACGCTCCCTTGACGGGCGCCGCCGACACCACGGGGGATCGCGTTCGCCGCCGGCCATGCCTCCCCAGAGCCCGACCGAAGGCTTCCCCCGCCCCCCCGGGTCCCGTCCCTTGACGGGGGCGAGCCGCTCTTCCGGCGCCGGCGCCGCCTTCCCTACACTCGCGCCCCCGCGGCAGGAGCCGCACGCCGCACCCCCCGGGGTTCCACCATGGCGCCGTCCGCGCTTCCGTGCCGCGCCCGAAGCGGCCGCATCGTCGGCCTCGTCCTGATCCTCGTGCCGCTGGCAGGGGGGTGCGCGTCGCTCGGCAAGCCGACCTGGCCGGCGGGCGGATCGGCCCGCGCGCAGCAGCGTCGGGCGGTGCGCTTCGACCCGTACCCGCAGGACGACATCGGGCCTTACCTCTTCCGCGAGCCGCTCATGGATGGCACGCGGCCGCGCGACTACAACGAGCCGGTCGCGGAGATCCGCCGCTCGCGGTGGTGGTCGCCGATGCGCTGAACGCCGCCGCGGGGCGGGGAGTGTGTATGATCGGCGGATGGCCCGTCGTCGACGGTCCGGCCCGTCTCCAGCCCCCCGAGCGACCACCCACTTGTCCGCCGACCATCCCGCCCCGAGAGCCTCCGGCGAGCCGAATCCCGGCCGCGGTTCCCGCATCACCTCCCGCAGCCCGCGCCGTCCGGCGCCCGCCGAGCCCCGTGCCGGCAAGCCCCGCTTTCGTTCCGGGCCGGTCCCGCGCGGCCCGGGCGGCGAGGACGACGGCCTCGAACGCCTCCAGAAGGTGCTCGCCGCGGCGGGCCTCGGCAGCCGCCGGGCCTGCGAGGAGCTGATCACGACCGGCCGCGTGGAGATCGACCGGCAGGTGGTGACGCAACTCGGCACGCGCGTCGATCCGCGCCGCCAGGAGATCCGCGTCGACGGCGAGCGGCTCCCCGATCCGAAGCGCGTCGTCTACATGCTCTCCAAGCCGGTGGGCGTCGTGACCACCAATTACGATCCCGACGGCCGGCCGCGCGTCGTCGATCTCGTCCCGAGCGATCAGCGGCTCTTCGCCATCGGCCGGCTCGACCGGATGAGCGAGGGGCTGATCCTCGTCACCAACGACGGCGAACTGGCCAACCTCCTCGCCCATCCCCGGTACGGCGTGGAGAAGAAGTACCTCGTCCAGGTCGCCGGCGTGCCGACGCCCGAGACGCTCGACAAACTCCGCCGCGGCATCGGCCTGGCCGAGGGCATGGCCCGCGCCCAGCACGTGCACCTGAAGAGCCAGCACAAGCAAAGCGCCGTGCTCGAGATGGTGCTCGACGAAGGGAAGAACCGCGAGATCCGCCGGATGCTCGCGCAGCTCGGCCACAAGGTCCACCAGCTCAAACGCGTCGCCGTCGGCCCGCTCTCCCTCGGTGCCCTCCTGCCGGGCCAGTGGCGGCAGCTGACCTGGTCGGAGGTCGAGTCGCTCCGCAAGGACGCGCTCGAACAGACCGCCGGCCACGAGGACATGCGTCCGCGGCGTGGACCGGGGCAGGGGCCCCGTTTCGCGAAGCGGCCGGGGGGCGCATCGGGGAGGCCCGCGGGGCGACCTGCAGGCCGCCCCGGAGGCCGTCCGGAAGGCGCGTCTGCGGGCCGCTCGGGCGCTCGGCCCGGCGCCCGACAGGGAGCCCGTTCCGAAGGCCGGCCTGCCGGTCGCCCCGGCGCCCGTCCGGGTGCCCGTCCCGAGGGCCGGCCAGGCGGTCGCCCCGCGGTGGGCGGCGGCCGAGGAGGCCGCGCGGGGGGCGCTGGCGAGGGAGGCCCCGCCCAGGGCACCGGACGGACGGCGCTACCGGCCTTCCTCCAGCGATTCCGCAAGACCGATGACGAGGGTGACCAGCGCGGAAGCGACGCCGCTCCGCCGGCGGGGCGTGGCCGTGGAGCCGTGAGGCCCGGAGGCGGCAGGCCGTCCGCCCGGCCCCCGCGTGCCGGTGACGAGCCGCAGCGGCCGCCCCTGCCGGGTGGCCGCCGCCGCAAGCCCGGCAAGGCCTCGTCGTGGCGGAAGAAGCGCGAAGGCTGATCCACCCGACGGAGCACCACGATGACCCCACCGAGCGCCACCCCGTCCTGCCCCGCTCCTGCGGAAGGGGCGGCCCGGGCGATCGAGGAAGCGCGGATCGTCTCCCACCGGCAGTCGGCCGCGGGAACGTTCCGTGTCCGCGTGGAATGCCCCGCCCTCGCCTCACGGGCGAAGGCCGGGCAGTTCGCCATGCTCCGCATCGCGGAGCGGGTCGACCCGCTCCTCGGCCGACCGCTGGCGGTCTACGACACCTACCTGAACGCCGACGACGACGCTCCCCGGGGCGACGAGCGCTCCCACCGCTTCGCCGATTTCGTCTACACCGTCCATGGCCGGTTCACGACGGCCTTCTCGACGCTCTCTCCCGGCGACCTGATCTCGGTCACCGGCCCCCTGGGCAACGGCTGGCGCGACCTCCCGGCCACTCCCCGGCTGATCCTCGTCGCCGGAGGCATCGGCCAGACGTCGCTGCTCACGCTCGGCCGGGAGCGGGCCGCCGCCGGGACGCCCGTCACCTTCTGCTGGGGAGCGTCACGCCGGTCGGCCTTCGGCGACGTCGACGACTTCCGGCGTGCCGGCCTCGACGTCCATCTGGCGACGCTCGACGGATCGGAAGGGACGAAGGGCAACGTCGTCGACCTGCTCGATCGGCTCTTTCCCTCGAGCGGCGGCGTCTCAGGCCACGTCGCCTGCTGCGGCCCCGAGCCGATGATGGCCGCGGTGGGCCGCTGGGCCGCGTCGCGGGGAGCGGGGTGCCATGTCTCGCTCGAGGCGCCGATGGCCTGCGGCGTCGGCATCTGCTTCACCTGCGTGGCGAAGGTGCGCGACGGCGAGGGAAGCTGGGACTACAAGCGGACCTGCATCGAAGGTCCGGTGTTTCCCGCCGAGGCGATCGACTGGGACTGAGTCGCCGAGCCCCAACGGCCCCGAGGAGCCTCGACGCTCGACCGCGCACGTCCGGGCGGACGAACGGCGTCTCGGCTCGAGAAGCGATCAGCCTGCCGACTTGCCGGCGGCCTTCACGCGAGCGGTGAGGCGCGACTTGATCCGGGCCGCACGGTTGGGGTGGACGATCCGCTTCGAGGCGGCCTGGTCGACCTTCTTGGCCACGGTGCGGAGGCTGTCCTTGGCACCGGTCACGTCCCCGCCCCGAATGCTGTCGAGCACCTTGCGGATCTGCGTCTTGATCTCCGACTTCGCGGCCCGGTTCCGTTCGCGGTTGCGGAGGTTTTGACGGAGGCGCTTCTTGGCACTGGCGGAATGGGGCATGGTTCTCTGGACCGGGGCGGTGGGGGACGGAGCAGGGGGCGAACGCTGTCTCTTATACACATCTGACGCTGCCGACGATACTCCTTGTGTAGA
>CAWUOA010000240.1:0-5431 GCA_963923225.1 uncultured Planctomycetaceae bacterium | reverse complement strand
CGCCGCGTCGATTACGTGAACGCGATCTACAACGTCGTCGACTGGGACGCCGTCGGCAAGCGGTTCTCCGCCGCCAAGAAGTGAGTCCTGCCGGCCGGGGAGTCCAGTTCCCCGCCGGTCCGCCTCGCCCCCATGTTCTCCCCGACGCCCCATCCTTCCCGGATGGGGCGTCGTCGTTTGGGCGGCGGGCCCCGCCGGCGAGGTGCCGTTGACTCGGCCGAGGCGGCCTCCCTATCTCCTCCCGCACTTCGACGCCACCGACGTGCCCGAGCCAGCCGGGAGAGATCCGTCATGCCGATGCCGACACCTTGCCGCACAAGGGGCCCCGCCGCGCCCGCGAGGCTCGCCTTGCCGCTGGCCGCGGTCCTCCTGCTCCTGCCGCTCGCCGGCTGCCGGGGTGGAATGCGCTCCTTCTCGGCGCCCAAGTGGCCCTCGCTCGGCGACGCGAAGTCGAAGACGGTCGATGCTCCCGCGCTCGCCGCCGCGCCGAGCACGAGCGGCCCGATCCAGAAGCCGTCCGCCGCCGCCACCCCGTACCCCACCAGTTCGACGCCGGCCGGATACGTCGTCAACGATCCGGCGTCCGCCTCCGGCGTGTCGCCATCGGTCATCCAGACCGCGGCCACCGATCCGCAGGCGGTGACCTACGGCGAGACGCCGCCGCTCCCGCCGCCCGAGGCGAGCGTGCCGCCGAACATCGCGGCGACCGCAGCGCCGGCCGAGGCGCCGGCCATCAACCCACAGGTCGGCCCCTATGCCACGCTCCCCGCGCCGCCGCCGGCCTCCGAGTCGCCGATCACCCCCGGACTCCCCGGGGCGGTCGCCGCGAACCCGCCAGCCGTGGCGCCGATCGCCTCCCCGGCCGATCCCGCTGGCGGAGCGTTCGCTCCCGCCGCCGCAGCTGCTCCCGCCGCAGCCGGCACCTTCCCGGCCACTGCCGGGTACGAGCCGTCCGCCCGCATGGCCGTCGCGCCCCCTGCCGCCGAGCAGACCCCGCCGATGATCCCCGTGGCCCCAGCCGAACCGGGAGGTGGCGTCCAGGCCCGTTACGCGTCGCAGGGGAGCCGCTTCGGCGGGCCGTCCGCCGATCCGGCCGTGCTGGCACCGGCCGCCATGGCGCCGATCGCGACGGCGCCGTATGCCGACGCGCCCGCCCCGGTCGCCGTCGCGCCGGCCGCGCCCGTCGCCGCTCCGCTTCCCGGGCTCGAACCCGCGGCCGGCACGCCACCGCCCGCCCCGATCGCCCCGGCGACGCTGCCGCCCGGCACGCCCGATGGCCTCACCTCCCCGCCGGTCCGCCGCCCCGATCCCGTGTTCCGGCCCGGCGGCACGTCGAGCTACCGGCCGGCGGAGCAGATCTTCGCCGACGACGCGCCGGTGGCCCCCTCGAACGTGCGCACGGCGTCGTTCGAATCGATCGAGTCGATCGACCCGCCCCCCTCCTCCGACGCCGCCATCCTCCGCTGACGCCGGTCGGGGTGCCGGCGCCCGCGCGGACGCTGCGATAGCATGGGGCGATGCATTCGCGCATGCGCCCCCCCCGATCGCCGTCGCGTTTCCCGGTCACGGCACCCCTCGTCGTCGCCGTGCTCGTCGTGGCGTCGGGGCTCGCTCGCGGCGACGGCCCCGCCGCGACGCTCGAGGAGCGCGGGATGCTCTCGCTCCCCGGATCCGTCGTCGATCGCGATGGCCGGACGCGGCCGATCGCGGAGACCAGCGGGATCGTGTGGGCCGGCGCCGACCGCTACCTCGCCGCGATGGACGGGGCCGACCGGGCCCTGCTCCTCTCGCTCGCCGTCGCGCCCGACGGGGCGCCGCTCGAGGCGAGGCCCGAAGGAACGATCGCGCTGGATGCCACGCGTGACTGGGAGGACGTGGCGGTGGTCGGATCGCGGCAGGGCTTGAGGATGTTCCTCGTCGAGGAGGAGACCCCGGCGGTGCGCGAGTTCCTCCTCGACGCCGACCTGCTCGCCGCGAAGCCCGCCGGCGGTTTCTCGCTGCGCGGCATGTTTCCCGGCATGCGGTCCAATCGCGGCCCCGAGAGCCTTTCCGCCGAACCGGACGGAGCGGCGCTCTGGACGGCGAGCGAGGAGGCGCTCGCCGGCGACGGCCCGGAGGTCGCCGACGGCGTGCGTGGCGTGGTGCGCCTGTCGCGGATCCCGCTGCCGGCGCCGCCGCGCGGTAGACGCCCCTCCGATCCGACGGGGGACCGCCGCGAGTGGATCTACTCCGTCGATCCCCCGCACGAGCGCTTCGGGCTGGGCACGGGCCCCCTGCTTTCCGGCCTCGTGGCCCTGGTGGCGCTCGGCGAGGGACGGCTCCTCGTCCTCGAACGCAGCGCCGGCGTCGGCATCCCGCCGCTCGAGAACCGGATCTATCTCGTCGACGTGACCGGCACTGGGGGCGCCGAAGGGAGGGCCGACGCCGATTCCGAGGCGCTCGAGAAGACGCTGCTGTGGCGTGGCAGCCTCGGCGTGAACATCGAGGGGCTCTGCGCCGGCCCCGGGCTCGACGACGGCCGCCGGGTGATCGTCGGCATCGCCGACAACGCGGCCGGGGATCGTCCCGCGGGGGCCGCCGGGCCGCCGAATCCGCTCGTCGTCTGGACGCTCACCACCCCATGACCATGTTCGACTCGATGACCTTTCGCGCCCGTTCCAGGTCGTCGCCGGTCTCGTGCATGTAGAGGCGGATGGCGTGGAGCTTGTCGCCGGCGGCTCTCGCCAGGCATTCGCGGGCGGTGTGACAGGGATCGTGGGTGGTGGACGTGAGGCCGAGGGCCGACTTCGAGATCACCCAGCAGTCGCGTGGACGCCTGGTGAGGCGGACGATGCGCTCGCCCGGATAGGCGTCCTCCACGACGGCGGCCGCGGACTGCTCGTCCGCTGCCCACGAGATGATGATGTGGGCGACGGTCTCGATCTCGAACAGCGGCATGGAAGGTGTCTCCGGTGCAACGTGACCTTACGCCTGCCCATCCGGGCCGTCAATCGCCCGTCGCGGGCTCTCCGACGCGAGGGTGGTAGAATGACGCGCCGGTTCCCCAGGCTTCCCCACGGGCCGTTCACCCCGGGCTCGACCCCATGGAACTCGATCGCGACGGATTTCGGATCCCTCCCCGGTTCGAGCCGGTGCCGGACGACCCCGGCGCCTTCGGCCCGCGCTCCGGCCGCGCCGTGCCCGTGCCCGCGGCCGACTCGTTCGAGGGCCTGCGATCCGGCACCCGCCCCCCTGCCCTGCCCCGGGGCGGTGCCGGCCGGACGAAGCGGGGCGTCGTGCTCGGTTGCCTCGCGGCGCTGTTTCTGGGCACGGTCGGAATCCCGGTGCTGTGGCCGGCGGTGCGGGAGGCGGTGGTCGACTGGTCGCTCGCCGGCGTCGACGAGGCGCAGGCGCGGGGCGACGCCGCCGCGGCGCTGGGGCATGTCGACCGGGCGCTCGACTGGGCTGGCGATGACCACAGGCTCCTCTGTCTGCGGGGACAGTTGCGGATGGAGAACGGCGACGCGGCCGGCGCCCTCGTCGACGTCGACCGGGCCTGTGCGCTCGTCCCCACGGCGCCGCAGCCGCTGCGGCTGCGGGCCCTGGTCAACACGATCCTCGGCCGGCCCGACGAGGCACTCGCCGACGCGCAGGCCGTCGTCGATCTCTCGACCCCAGGGGATCCCGAGTCGCTCAACCTCCGTGCCTACACCCGGGCGCTTTTGCGCCGCGATCTTCCGGAGGCGCTGGCGGACATCGAGCGGTCCCTGGCCCGCGGCGGCGAGGAATCCCCGGAGCATCTCGACACCCGCGGCTTCATCCTCCATCTCCTGGGGCGGAACGCCGAGGCGATCGACGACTTGAACCGCGCCATCGACGGGATGCAGGAGTCGCGGAAGCGGCTGACGCCCCTCGCCGGCCGGGTCGACGGCGCCGAACTGGCCCGGAGACTTCGATCGATCGACCAGAGCCTGGCAGTCATGCACCACCATCGCGGCGAGGCGTGCGCCGCGGCCGGGTTCGCCCGTCAGGCGGAGCAGGATCTCGACGTCGCCAAGCGCAAGGGCTACGACCCCTCCCGGGGGATCTTCTGAGCCCCGCAGCCTTCGTCGCGAGCCTCGATCGACCCTCTTTTTCCCCATCCCTCCGCACGGGGTTTCGCTCCCGGGGAGCGTTGCTATACTCAGGGCCTTGCGAGGCGGCGACCCGTCACCAGCCTCGCCGGGCCCGCGGAGCCGAAAGGCGCCGCCGCTGCCCGGCGGGGAGATACGGGGGTGTAGCTCAGTTGGTTAGAGCGCCAGCCTGTCACGTTGGAGGCCGCGGGTTCGAGTCCCGTCACCCTCGCTAGCCGCTTCGCAGGCCCTCTCCGGGCTCGATCGCCCGGATGGTCCCGTTCCCGGCCTTCGGCCCGGACGTCTCCGCTCACGCCAACTCGCCGAGCCACGCTCGCATCTCGTTGTCGTATTCGCTCGCCAAGCCCCCCACGATCAGCTGGCGGTGGAAGCTCGCGGCACCGTCCTTGGCGTGGTCGGCGTCCTCGGCGCTCGCGAAGCGGACGAGTGGATCGGCGGCCACCATCCGGCGGATGAAGCTCATCAGGAGCTCGTTGCAGGCCACCTCCGCCGGAAGGAGATGTGGCAGCCTGTTGCCGAGGGACCGCTTCGCCTCGAGCAGCGGGCGGAAGGAGTCGAGGCCCGCGAAGGGGGGCTGGCCGGAGAGCATCTCCACCAGCACGTAGCCGAGGCTCGCCAGATCGCTCTTGGGGGAGATGTCGCGCCCCTCGAGCACCTCCGGCGCCGCGAAGGCCGGCGTGCAGGTGCGATTGGGGGGAAGGTCGTCGAGGGCGACGGCCGAGCCGATGTCGATGATCTTCGCGTTGCCGGTGCGCTTGATCATGATGTTGCCGGTCTTGATGTCACCGTGGACGATTCCCTCCCGGTGCAGGGCGGCCAGCGCCGCCAGGCACTCGCGCACGATCGCGATCGCCACCCCCGGCTTGAGCCGCGATTGCGAGGGGCCGGCGGTGACGACGCAGTCGTTCAAGTATTTCCAGCGACGGTCGTCGACCGACGCCCGCGTCCGGTCGAGGAAGTCCGGTGCCAGGAGCTGCGAGAGGTCGTGGCCGTCGATCCACTCCATCTGCATGATGCGGATGCGGCGCTGCTCGATGAAGTTGTGGACGTCGAGGAGGTTGTCCTGCTGGATGAGGGCCACGCGGGAGGCGACCTTGGCGATCCGCTGCATCGCCTCGACGTACGCGGCCTCCGATTCGTAGCGCTCCGGCGAGAAGTACTTGACCGCCACCGGGACGGTGAAGGAGTCGGAGCCGCGGCGGGTGGAGAGGTAGACGACCCCCTGACCGCCCGCGCCGAGCTGCCGCTCGAGGTGGTGGTGCTCGGTCCAGGAGAGCCTGCCGCTCCCCACGATCTCGGCGTACCTCGAGAGCAGCTCC